>NZ_JBDPMC010000081.1:0-27271 GCF_039871625.1 Micromonospora sp. B11E3
CTCAAACTCCAAGTACCAAGCCCGCGGACCCAACGTAGACCGGCATAGCTACAAAGCCACCATCGCGATCGACATCATCACAAACCATTGCGAAACACCCGCCGGACCTTAACCGAGCGGCGTTGCCACTAGTCCTCCGGCAGGCTCTGCAACAGCTGCGCTGCGCTCTCAGGGGTGATGTCGCGCTGCGGCTGGGCAAGCAGCTCGTAGCCGACCATGAACTTGCGTATCGTTGCGGATCTCAGTAGCGGCGGGTAAAAGTGCGCGTGTAGGTGCCATTCGGAATGAGGCGCACCGTCCGTGGGTCTTTGATGCCAACCCATCGAATAGGGGAAGGTCACTCCGAAGAGCTTGTCGTACCGGCGGGTGACTCGCCGCAGGATGTCGGCTAGTCCGTTGCGTTCACCGGCGTCCATGTCGGGTAGTGCCCCCTGGTGAGCACGGGGAAGCACGAGCGTCTCAAATGGCCAGTTGGCCCAGAACGGCACCAATGCCACGAAATGCTCGTTGGCGCAGACGATCCGTTCGTCGTCCTTCAGCTCGACAGCCAGATAGTCGCAGAGCAGGCATGAGCCATTCGCGGCGTACACCTGCTGCTGATGCAGCTCGCGCGACACCTCGTTGGGCAGTCGCTCGTTGGCCCAGATCTGCCCATGCGGGTGCGGATTACTGGCACCCATCATTGCGCCCCGATTCTCGAAGATGAGCACGTGACGGACCCAGTCGATGGATCCGAGCCGGACGTACTGGTCATTCCACGTGTCGACCACTCGCCGGATCGCGCCGACGGTCATCTCACCGAGAGAGAGGTCATGTCTGGGTGAGAAGCAGAGGACACGACAGATTCCTCGTTCGCTCTCCATCACCAGCGGTCCGTCGCCACTTGGCTGGCCGGCTGGGGTTTCCGGCCGCAGCGCCGGGAAGTCATTGTCGAATATGTAGGTGGAGGTGTATTCGGGAGTGACGGCGCCGCCCGCCCGCTCGTTCCCGGGGCACAGGTAGCAGTTGGGGTCGTACTCGGGCCGGCGCTCGTTGACCACCTCTTCCGTCTGCCCCTGCCAGGGGCGGGCGGTACGGTGTGGGGAGACGAGCAGCCAATCGCCGGTGAGCCTGTTGAGCCGACGGTGCGGCGCGGTGAGCATGAAACCTCCGGGTTGGACGGGACGTACGGAAGCGGGAAGAGGTGCCAGGGGCATGACGACGCCGGATGCGGTGCGGCGTGCCGCCCCTCAGACGCCTGCGCTCAGACCGCGGTGAGGTGCAGCACGAGCGCCTGGACCGGCCAGAGGGTGGGTAGCTGCAAGCCGACCTCGATGAGCACCCGGCCCGGGACGACGAGCGGCGTCTTACCCATCCACGCCGGCGTGACCCATCCCCACCGCGCCGCGCCGATCTCGTCGCGGAGGCGCACCGCGTATCGGCGCTCCGGGTCCAGGCCGTCCAGCCGCAGCCGCTCGGCCAACGCCTCCTCCAACGAGGTGACCGTGCACACGGTGAACACCGCCTCGCCGCGGTCGGCCGCGACCACGCCACGCACCCGCAGCGCCGGGTCGAGCACGTCCGGGTGCACTACGGTGCCGCTGTGCAGCAGCTCGCGGAGCTGCTTGTACAGGTCAGCGAACGCGACGATCCTGTCGATCTCTTCCTCCGTGCACTCCAGGATGTCCCACTCGAAGCCCGCCGAGCCCTGCAGCGCGGTGGCCATCCGGTAGGACAACGCGCTGGCGCGGCCCGAGGAGTGGGCGGGGGAGGGGCCGACGTGGGCGCCGACGAGTTCCGGCGGCAGCACGAGCTCCGTCCAGCGCTGAATGTCCTGCCGCTCGACGGGGTCGTTGGAGTCCGACGCCCACACCCGATCAGTGCGCTCGAGGATGCCGAGGTCCGTGCGCGCCCCGCCTGAGGAGCACGACTCGATCTCGAGGCCTGGGTGGTCGGCCTTCAGGCGCTCGATCAGCCGGTACGCCGCGAGGGTCTGCGCGTGGGTGCCGGGTGCGCCGTCGTGCACCGGTTCGATCAGGTCTCGATTGTGGTCCCACTTGACGAAATCGACGCCGAGCCGGCCGATCAGCGCGGACATACCCGCCCGCACATGCTCCCAGGCGTCGGGGTGGGCCAGGTCGAGCACGTACTGGGTGCGGAAGGACAGCCCCGCGGGCGACGGCACCGACCCAGGGTTGGCGAGCAGCCAGTCCGGGTGCGCACGGGCCAGCTCCGAGTCGAGGTTGACCATCTCGGGCTCGAACCACAGCCCGAACTGCATGCCGAGTGAGTGGACGAGGTCCGCCAAGGGTTCAAGTCCCTGCGGCCACACCGTCGGGTCGACCTGCCAGTCGCCCAGGCCCGCGGTGTCGTCCCGGCGCCCGAGGAACCAGCCGTCGTCGAGCACGAAGCGCTCCACGCCCACGGCGGCGGCCCGGCGTGCGAGCTGCTCCAGGCGCGCGGGGTCGTGCTGAAAGTAGACTGCCTCCCACGTGTTGAGCACGAGCGGCCGTGCAGTGCGGGGGTGCTGGGGCCGCGCGCGCATCCACGTGTGGAAGCGGTCCGCGACGCCGTCAAGCCCCGCGGCTGACCACGCGAAGTACGCCGTCGGGGTGCGGTACGACTCACCAGGCGCCAGACGCACCTCCCCGCGGCGCAGCAGCTCGCCGGCGCCGAGCAGCGTGACGTGCTCGGTGACCCGGTCGGTCCGGTGGCGGACATCGGCGCTCCATCCGAGGTGGACCGCCCAGACCTCACCACGGCGGTTACGCGGCGCCCCGGTCGACGCGAGGGTCACCCAGGGAGCATCGTGCCCGCCGCGGCCGCGGCGCGACTCGCGCGTGGTCGTTCCCCGGGGCATCGAGGTGGTGAGCGGCGACTTCTCCCGAGTCCAGCGACCGGAGAAGGTGGTCAGGTGGTCGGCGGTCTTGGGCACCGGGAGCGTCGCTTCCAGCCAGGCCACCTCCACAGCCCCGGCACCCTCGTTGACCAACTCGTGGTCGAGGAGGACCAGACCGCCGGCGCCGAGCTCCAAGTGGGTTCTCAGGGTCAGGCCGGCGTCCGCGTCGGAGGCGGTGACGCGCACGCACGCGGCGCCCTCGCGTTCGACCTGAGACGTCCAGCGCGGGAAGAGGGGCCGGCCGTCGCGGGTGGCGAGCAGGCCCGGCCGGCCGGACCAGCCGTCCGCCTCCTGGGGCACGATCGGCAGGCGCCAGGCGGCGTCCAGCGTGCCGGGCGGCGTCTGGCGGCTGGTGGCTCGGTCCAGGGCCTCCAGGTCGGCGGCCCCGAGTGGGCCGAGGTCGGTGCCCCAGTGGAGGACGGCGGGCAGGCCGGTGGCGGGGTGGGCGAGGACGACGGCGACGCCGTCGCGGCGCAGTACCGTCCAGGCGGCGTGCGGTACGGGGGTGTGAGGGGACGACATCTCTCTCCTGGCTCTCGTGATCGAGCGGGACTGGGTGGGGTGGCTGGGTCGCGTCAGGCGGGCGTCCTGGCCATGTGGTCTACGGGGACGCTGCGCAGGACGTGGAGGGCCCCACCGATGGCGGCGGCGGTGTCCACGTTGGCGGAGAGGAGGACACGAGGCAGACTGAGCGCCCGACCGAGCGCGTGCTGGGTCAGCTCCGCCTCGACGAACTGCTGGTAGAGCGGGCCGGCGGTGACGAGGGCGGGTCCGGCCAGTACGACGGTGTCGAGATCGAAGAGATTCACCATGGTCACCGCCGCCCGGCCGATCCACCGGGCGGACTGTTGGAGGAGGGCTGTGGCGTCCCCGTCGCCCGCCTGCCACGCGCGCGCGACGCGCTCGAAGTCGGCGAGCGTGTCCTCCTCGTGGGCCTTGATGCCGAGGCGCTCGGCGAGGTCGGGAAGTGCGAGCACCTGCGCGACGACGGTGCGTGGACCGGCCTCGGCCTCGGCGCAGCCACCGTTGCCGCAGACGCAGGGGGCGCTGGCGCCCATGAGCCCCACGTGCCCGATTTCGACGGCGTTCGAGGCGCGACCACGGTAGGCGTTGCCGTCCGCCACGACACCGCCGCCCAGGCCCGAACCCAGGTAGATGAGCCCGAACGTGTCGGCCGGCACCATGCCGGACCACTGCTCGCCCGTGGCCGCTGCCGTCGCGTCGTTCTCCAGCAGGACGGGCAGGCCGAGCCGGTTCGACAGCGTCGACGCCAGGGGGTACTGAAGCCAGTCGGGCGTCGGATGGGCAATGAGGAGCACGCCGCGCTGGCGGTCCTGAGGTCCGTGGGTCACCAGACCCACGCCGATGACCCGCTCTCGCGGCACCCCGGCGCTGTGCAACAGGTCGTCGACGTGGTCGGCCAGCGCGGCTATGGCCGCATCCGGCCCGCTTGTCCCGGTACCGCGGAACCCGGCGGTCGCGACCCGCCGGCCGGCGAAGTCGATCACGACGACGGTCGTCGTCGTGCGGTCGACCTGGACGCCGACGGCGTACCAGGCATCCGCGTCCAGCTCCAGCAGACGCCGGGGCTGGCCCCGGCCCTGCTGCGCACGGCCCACCTCACGCACGAGGCCACCGTCGATCAGGCGGCGGACCACGTGCGTGATCGTGGCCTGCGTGAGGCCGGACAGCTCGGCCAGCTCCACCCGGCTGAGTGTGCCCCGTGTGCGCAGGAGATCGAGCATCCGCCCGCCCGTGGTGACGGGGCCATCGTCGTTGCGGAGCATGCCGGCGAGCCTCCTAGACGTCGGGTCCCGGAGCTGGAACTTCTGGTGATCCATCCAGCTCATATCTTGATGTAATCAACTAAATAATTCAAGATCCGGTAGTGGTGATCTCGTCGAACGGCGAAGTGATCATGATGGTGTCATCGTCGTGTGGTCCCACCCGGATGTCCACAGTGCGCCAGGCGTCTGCCCCTCCAGTTCGCGCCGGCACCGGCGCTGAGCTGCTCGTTTGCGTCGTTGGAGGGCCGCCTGCCGGATGAGCTGGCCGTCGGTGAGGGCGGGTCCCCTCGGTGCGGTCGGGCGCGGCCGGGTAGCTGTCGGCATGCCGTGCGTCGGTCCCCAAGCTGGAACTTCGGGAGATCAATCTGGTCCAACTTCTTGACGGAGTAAATTAAGTCGCCCAAGAATACAGGCCACGCCCTTCCTGGGCCACGGCGGGTGAACATCGCCCCCCGGACGTGAAAGGACCAAGATGTCTCTTCTCACCGGCATGCCGCGCCCCGTCGCGGCGCTCGCGGGCGCGGCCGCGCTCGGCCTCGTGCTAACCGGCTGCTCCGGCGGGACCTCGTCCGCCGGCGGCTCGGAGCCCACGCTCGTGGCCTACACCGGTCAATCGGGCGACTACCAGATCAACTTCAACCCGTTCTCGCCGTCGCGGATCGGGGGCCTCGGCACGATCTACGAGCCGCTGTTCTACTTCAACAAGGCCAAGGTCTCCGACCCCGTGCCGCTGCTGGGCACGCAGCAGTCCTGGAACAAGGAAGGCACGATCCTTTCGGTGACCCTGCGCGACGGGGTGACGTGGAGCGACGGCCAGCACTTCACTGCGAAGGACGTCGCGTTCACATTTGACCTGCTGAAGAACAACCCGGCGATCAACAACACCGGGTTCGACGGCACCGTCGCGGCGGCGGACGACACCCATGTCACCTTCACGTTCAAGGCGCCGGCCTTCGTCAAGGGCCCCGACGTCCTGGGCACGCCGATCGTCCCCGAGCACCTGTGGAAGGCCAGCAACCCCACCAAGGACGTCGTCGAGAAGCCCGTCGGCACCGGCGCCTACCTACTCAAGGAGTTCAAGCCGCAGGCCTTCACCTACGAAGCGAACCCCCACTACTGGGGTGGCGAGCCGAAGGTCAAGAAGATCCGTTACGTCGCGCTCTCGGGCAACCAGGCGGGGGCCGACGCCATCGCAGCCGGCACCACCGACTGGTTCACCGGGCCGATCCCGGACATCCAGCACACGCACAAGAACTTCCCCAACTACGAGGCCTACACCCAGTGGCAGAACCAGATGGTGCTCGCCACCTGCTCCAGCGTGAAGATGGGCTGCAAGGGCCCACAGACCGACCCTGCCGTCCGGCATGCCCTCTACTCCGCCATCAACCGGACGCAGCTCAACAAGCTGGCGTTCCAGGAGACCGCGGGCCAGATCTCCGCCGCCTTCACGCTCACCCCCAGCCAGGACCAGTTCGTCTCCGGCACCCTCGCGGAGAAGGTGGCGCCCATGACCGCCGAGCCGGAGAAGACCGCGCAGACCTTGGAGCAGGCCGGCTGGGTCAAGGGCTCCGACGGCATCTACGCCAAGGACGGCCAGCGGCTGTCTCTGACGGTCGAGGTGGTCACCGGCTGGACGGACTACATCACCGCGATCGACACGATGGCCTCGCAGGCCAAGGCCGCCGGCATCGAGCTGCGAGCCGCCCAGTCCTCGTGGAACGAGTGGACGGAGAAGAAGGGAAACGGCAACTTCCAACTGGTCATCGACTCGCTGTGGCAGGGCCCTGCGCCGGACCCGTACTACCTCTACACCTACTTCTTCGACTCCGGCTCTGGGGCCAACGTGGGTAAGTCCGCCGGCAACAACTTCTCCCGCTACGCCAACCCGGAAGTCGACGCGGCGCTCGACCACCTGGCCGCGCTCCCGCTCAACGACCAGGCGGCCCGGCAGCCGTACTTCGACACCATCCAGCAGGCGATCGTGCGGGACATGCCGTACATCCCGGTCCTGACCGGCGGGACGACGAGCGTGTGGAACACCGCGAAGTTCAGCGGCTGGCCCTCGAACGAGGACCTGTACGCCTTCCCCGCCGTGTGGTCGTCCTTCGACGCCGCGGAGATCTTCAAGCGGCTCAAGCCCCAGCGCTGACCGCCCCCAGACGTCGCCCCCGAGGAAAGAGCGCCGCCGTGAGTTACTTCCTTCGCAAGCTGGGTTTCTACGCGGTGGCCCTGTGGGCCGCCCTGACCCTCAACTTCGCCATCCCGCGACTCCTGCCCGGCAACCCCGTCGACATCCTGCTGGCCAAGCTCCAGCAGCGGGGCGGCACGGTCACCCCGGAGACGCGCAAGGCGTACGCGCTCCTCCTCGGGGGCGACGACACGGCGCCCCTGTGGAGCCAGTACCTGAGCTACCTCAAGAACCTCGTGCGCGGGGACCTCGGAATCTCGGTCAGCTACTACCCGGCCAAGGTCTCCGATGTGATCCTGTCGTCGCTGCCGTGGACCGTGGTGCTCGTGGGCGTCGCCACCGTCCTCGCCGCGCTGCTCGGGGTGCTCCTCGGGGCGATCGTCGGCTGGCGCCCCGGCACGTGGCTCGACTCGCTGGTCCCGGCCACGACGCTGCTGGCCGCCATTCCGTACTTCTGGCTCGCCCTGCTCCTCGCCTACCTGCTGGCCCGGATACTCGGCTGGCTCCCGCTGCAGGGCGGCTACGACGTAGCGCTCACACCCGGCTGGAACGCGCCGTTCATCCTCTCGGCGACGCAGCACGCGATCCTACCCGCCCTGACCATCGTCCTCGCCTCGATCGGCGGGTGGCTGCTCGGCATGCGCAACATGATGGTCTCCACCCTCTCCGAGGACTACGTCCTGACCGCGGAGGCCAAGGGCCTGTCGCCGAAGAAGATCCGGCGCTCCTACGCGGCCCGCAACGCCGCCCTCCCCTCTGTGGCCGGGTTCGCCATCTCCCTCGGGTTCGTGGTCTCCGGCTCGGTCATCACCGAGCAGGTCTTCTCCTATCCCGGGATCGGCGGGCGCCTGCTCGGGGCCGTGACGAACAACGACTATGCGCTCATGCAGGGGGTCTTCCTCTTCATCACGCTCGCCGTGCTTGGCGCCAACCTGGTCGTCGACCTGCTCTACGGCCTGATCGACCCGCGCACCCGCGCCCGGCACTGACGGCAGGACACCACGATGACCAACCTCACCCCCGCCAGCGAGTCAACCGTGGCCGGCGCCGCCGACACAGCGACCCGGACGACGGCCCCGACGGGCCGCCCCGCACGGGCAGGCTGGCGCATGCTCCTGCCCTCCATGACCCCTTGGCTGGCCATCGGTCTTGTGCTGGTCGTCGGGATCACACTCTTCGGGCTCATCGCCATCTACTTCGTGGGCGACCCCCAGCAGATCCGGGACCAAGGGCTCACGCCGCCGTCGGCGCAGTTCCCGCTCGGCACCACCCAGACCGGCCAGGACGTACTCGCGCAGCTCGCCTACGCCACCCGCGGCTCCCTGCAGATCGGCGTGCTCGTCGGCATCCTCGCCACCGCACTGTCGGCGTTCTTCGGAATCTACGGCGCCTACCGGGGCGGATTCGTCGACGAGGCGTTCTCCCTGCTGTCGAACGTCTTCCTCGTCATCCCCGGCCTGCCCCTGGTCATCGTGATCTCCGGCTTCGTGCCGCGCGATAGCCGCGGCCTGTGGACCATCGTCGTGGTGCTCGCCCTGACCAGCTGGGCCGCGTCGGCGCGGGTGCTGCGTGCACAGACGCTCTCGGTGCGAAACCGCGACTACGTCGCCGCGTCGAAGGTCGCCGGCGAGAAGCCCTGGCGGGTCATCGTCGTGGAGATCCTTCCGAACCTCCTGCCTGTCATCGCCTCCCAGTTCGTGTTCGCGATCATCGCCGCGATCCTCGGCGAGGCCGGCCTGTCGTTCATCGGCCTTGGCGCCTCGAACTCCTCAACGCTCGGCACGATGCTCTTCTACGCGCAGAACGGGTTCGCCCTGTCGCTCGGCGCCTGGTGGTGGTTCGTGCCGCCGGGCCTGGTGATCGCGCTCTTCGGCATGGGCCTGTCCCTGGTGAACTTCTCGATCGACGAGATCATCAACCCCAAGCTCAAGAACCTCCGCCGGTACCGCAAGCGCGCACGGCAGGTCGCGCGGATGGAGCGGGAGCTGGCACGACGCGGGACAAGTGCCACGGGCACCCGTGCCTCCCGCTCGACCGTCTCGGAGGTGTCCCCGCGATGAACACGACGCTCCTGCATGACAAGGCTCCCGCTGCCCGCGGGTCGAGGGCCGACGCCGTCCTGACCGTCGAGCACCTGACCGTCGTGTACGAGGTGGACGAGCCGGTCACGGCCGTCCGCGACGCGAGCCTGACCCTGCACCGGGGGGAGATCCTCGGCTTGGCCGGCGAGTCCGGGTGCGGCAAGACCACCCTGGCGTACGCGATCAACCGCCTGCACCGCCCACCCGCCAGGATCGCGTCCGGGCGCGTGACGTTTCACGACCACGGCGGCGAGGACATCGACGTGCTGGCCCTGACGGACGACGAGCTGCGCGCGTTCCGCTGGGAGAAGCTCTCCATGGTGTTCCAGGGGGCGATGAACGCCCTCAACCCCGTCACGACCGTACGAGCGCAGCTGCGCGACACCCTGCTGGCCCACCGCCCCGGCCTGTCGCGGGCGGAGGTGCGCGAGCGGTCCGAAGAGGTGCTGCGACGTGTCGGGGTGGACCCCCGGCGACTGGGCTCCTTCCCGCACGAGCTGTCGGGAGGAATGCGTCAGCGAGTCATGATCGCGATGGCGATGCTGCTCGAGCCGCAGATCATGATCATGGACGAGCCCACGACGGCTCTGGACGTCGTCGTACAACGTGAGATCCTGCGCGAGATCGTGCGGCTGCGCGACGAGCTGGACTTCGCCGTCGTCTTCATCACGCACGACCTGCCGTTGCTGCTGGAGATCAGCGACCGGATCGCCGTCATGCTGGCGGGCGAGATCGTCGAGCTTGGTGCGGCCGACCTGCTGTACCGCCACGCGCAGCATCCGTACACGCGCAAGCTCCTCGGCTCGTTCCCGAGCCTGTCCGGAGCGCGCGGCGCGTTCATCCGCACCGGGGTCGACGAGACCGCCGTCCCGGCCGACGGCACCATCGAGGAGCGAGCATGACCCGCGTCCACGTGACCGACCTCGTCAAGGACTACAGAATTCGTACCGGCCTGCGCCGCACGCGGCTGCGTGCCGTCGACCACGTCAGCTTCGACCTGATCCCCGGGCGCACCGTCGCCCTCGTTGGCGAGTCGGGGTCGGGCAAGTCCACCATTGCCAAGATCCTCACGCGCATGGAGACGCCCACGTCCGGCACAGTCGACGTGCGTCTCGACGACGGCACTCCGGTGCAGGGGTCGCTGTACCGGCGGCAGGTGCAGATGGTTTTCCAGGACCCGTTCGCCTCCCTCAACCCCTTCCACTCGATCGAGCACCACATCGCCCGCCCGCTGCGCATCCACCAGCGCACCCGCACAGGCGCCGAGACACACGAGCGCGTGCTGGAGATGCTCGAACGGGTCAACCTCGCACCCGCCGAAACCGTGGCGCCGCGCCGTCCGCACGAGCTCTCCGGCGGCCAGCGGCAGCGCGTCGCGATCGCACGCGCGCTGGCGCCGGGGGCGCAGGTGCTCATCGCGGACGAACCGGTGTCCATGCTGGACGTCTCGATCCGCCTCGGGGTACTCAACCTCATGGGCCGCCTGCAGCGGGAGGATCGGCTCGCCGTCCTGTACATCACCCACGACCTGGCCACCGCCCGGCACTTCTCGGACGAGATCCTCGTGCTCTACCGCGGTCGCATCGTGGAGCGCGGGCCGTCCGACGCGGTCATCCTCGACCCGCACCACGCCTACACCAAGCTGTTGGCGAGCTCGGCGCCGGATCCCGAGCGCCTCGACCGGATCACGGCCGCGATGACGGTGGACCGCGACGCGATCGACAACAGCGTCTGCTACGACCACCGCACCCGTCGGTGGGAGGAGGCCGGGGTGCCGTCGGCCATGGCGACCGGCATGTCCGTCGGCTGACCTGCAGGCCCCGCTCCCGCTCTTCCCGATCGTTCCGAACCCGAGGACACTCATGGCTCACCTCCCCTCCACCTTCCGTGCCCTGCACCACGGCTGGACCCTCACCGCCCCCTCCCTCCCCGACGATGCTCCCGCGGCCGTCGCCGTAGCGCTCGCAGACGGCGTACCCGCCGTCGTGCCCGGCGAGGCGCACCTGGACCTGCGGCGCGCCGGCCTGATCGACGACCCGTTCGACGGTGCCAACGAGGCCGCGCAGCAGTGGATCGGCGACACGGCGTGGCGCTTCTCGACGACGTTCACCTGGTCCGACGATGCCTCGGCGCGCCACGACCTCGTGGCTCACGGGCTGGACACCGTGGCCACCCTGGAGCTCAACGGCGACGTGGTCGGGCGGACGCAGAACATGCACCGCTCCTACCGCTGGGACGTGCGCGGGGCACTGCGCGAGGGGCAGAACACCCTCACGGTGACGTTCGCCGCTCCGGTGCCCGAGGCGACGGCGCGGGCTCAGCGCCACGGCGCCCTGCCGCGCGTCAACCACCACGAGTACAACCAGCTGCGCAAGATGGCGTGCTCGTTCGGCTGGGACTGGGGCATCGACGTCGCCGGTGCCGGCATCTGGAAGCCGATCGGGCTCGACTCGTGGTCCGGGGTGCGCATCGCCTCGGTACGGCCGCTCGTGGATGTGGTGCCGACGCGCGGGAGCGACGGCGCCGGCCGCCGCGACGACGGCCTGCTGAGGGTGCACGTGGAGGTGGAGCGCGACGGCGTACGCGCCGACGAGGACGTCTCGCTCGTCGTCACCGTCACCGACCCCGACGGCGGGACGCTGACCGTCAGCGGCACCGTGCCCGCCGGCGAGACGTCCGCCGTCGTCCTCGTCATGGTGCCCGACGTGCGGCGCTGGTGGCCCGTCGGGTACGGCGACCAGCCGCTGTACGGCGTGCAGGTCGAGGCGTGCGCCGCAGGCGACGTCGCGTCCTGGTGCGGGCGCGTCGGCTTCCGCACCGTCGAGCTCGACACCACGCCCGACGAGGCCGGGGCGCCGTTCCTGCTCCGGGTCAATGGCGAACGGGTGCTCGTGCGGGGTGCCAACTGGATCCCGGATCACGCGTTCCTCACCGCGATCGACCGCGACCGGTACGCCCGACGCGTGGCCGACGCGCTGGCGGCCAACATCAACCTGCTGCGCGTGTGGGGCGGCGGCATCTACGAGTCCGATGACCTGTACGACCTCGCCGACGAGCACGGCCTGCTGATGTGGCAGGACTTCCTCTTCGCCTGCGCCGCCTACAGCGAGGACGCACCGATGCGGGCGGAGATCGAGGCCGAGGCCCGCGAGAACGTGACACGGCTCAGCCCCCACCCGTCCCTCGTGCTGTGGAACGGCAACAACGAGAACACGTGGGGCTCGGTGGACTGGGGCTGGCCCGGCCGCCTGGACGGCCGCGGCTGGGGCGACACCTACTACAGCGACCTGCTGCCGCGCGTGCTCGCCGAGCTCGACCCCACCCGCCCCTACTCGCCGGCGAGTCCGTACTCGTTCGGCGACTACCGGCACCCCAACGACGAGCGCTACGGCACCATGCACATCTGGGACGTGTGGAACCGGGCCGACTACACCGTCTACGCCCGGTACAAGCCGCGCTTCGTCTCCGAGTTCGGCTTCCAAGCGCCGCCCGCCTGGGCCACCCTCACCGCCGTGGTGCACGACGAGCCGCTCGACCCGTTCGGCCCGCAGATGCTGGTGCACCAGAAGGCCAACCTCGGCAACGCGAAGCTCGAGCGCGGGTGGAAGGGCTACCTGCCCGACCCCGCCACCATCGAGGACTGGCACTGGACCACCCAGCTCAACCAGGCCCACGCCATCCGGTTCGGCGTCGAACACTTCCGCTCCCTGACGCCCCACAACACCGGAACGATCCTGTGGCAGCTCAACGACAACTGGCCGGTGGTGTCCTGGGCCGCCATCGACTTCGCCGAGCGCCGCAAGCCCCTCTGGTACGCCCTGCGGGCCGCGTACGCCCCGCGCCTGGCCACACTGCAGCCGCGGGTGTCCGCCGAGGCGTGGGCCACCGCGTGGGAAGGGCTCGAGCCGGACGCGGACACCCTCGCGCTCGTGCTCGTCAACGACACCGCCGAGGCGTTCCGCGGCACCTTCACCGTGACCCGGGAGACGTTCGACGGCACGGTGCTCGCCAAGGCCGAGCTGGATGCGTCGGTGCTCGCGCGCGGGGCGGTCACGCTCACGGTTCCGGACGAGGTCGCCGCGTTCGGGGATCCCGCCACCGAGGTCATCGTCGCCGAGCCCGACGACGACACAGCAGGGTTCGCGCCGGCGTTCCGGCACGGCGCCGAGGTGCTCGGCCAGCGCCTCGACCCCCAGCCGCTGCAGGTCGAGGCCGTGCCAACGGACGGCGGCTGCCTGCTGCACGTGACCGCCACGTCCTACGCCCGCGACGTGTTCTGCCCTGCCGACGTGGTCGATCCCGCGGCCACCGTGAACGACGGCATGGTGAACCTTCGGGCCGGCCGGTCCGTCACCTTCCGCGTCACGTCGCCGTCAGGCGACCCGCAGGCCTTCGCCGCCGCCGTGCGCTGCGCCAACAACCTCCTGGCCCCGTCGGAGAGGACCCTTCCGTGACCACCACCCCGGGCGTCCCCGTGGACCGGCTCGCCCTGCCCGCCCACCACGCATGGCTGGACGCCGAGTGCCGCCGCCTACTCGCCTTCGGCACGCAGTCCGCGCTGCCCGACGGCGGCGCCGCCTACCTGGACGCCACCGGCAGGCCGGACCCGACACACGGCGTGCGCACCTGGATCACCGCCCGCACCACGCACGCGTACTCGCTCGGCGTGCTGCTCGGCGTGCCCGGCAGCGCCCCCGTCGCCGACGCCGCGCTCAGGGGCCTGACCGGCCGGCTGCGCGACGCCGAGCACGGCGGGTGGTTCCACGCGCTCGGACCCGACGGTGTCCCTGACCGCGCCGCCGGCAAGTCCTGCTACGACCACGCCTTCGTGCTGCTCGCTGCGTCGTCCGCGGTGCTCGCCGGCCGGCCCGGCGGCACCACGCTGCTCGCCGACGCCGCCGACATCTACCTGGAGCGGTTCTGGGACGAGGCCGCCGGTCGCCCGGTGGACACCTGGGACGCCGACTTCACGCGGCCCGACGACTACCGCGGCCTCAACGCCACGATGCACTCCGTCGAGGCGCTGCTCGCCGTGGCCGACGCCGTCGAGGTGCTCGACGCCCCGGACGCGCCCGCCGTCGGCGGGGGAGCGGCCGCCTGGCGGAACCGTGCCGCGCGGGCGGCACGGTTCGTCGTCGAACTCGCCGCCGCCCACGACGGGCGCCTGCCCGAACACTTCGGGCCGGACTGGGCCCCAGAACTCGGCCTCAACCGCAACCAGCCGGACGACCCCTTCAAGCCGTACGGCGCCACACCCGGGCACGGCTTGGAGTGGGCGCGGCTGCTGCTGCACGTCGAGGCCGCAGTCGGCGCCGACGACGTCCTCGCCGCGGCGGCGGTGCGCCTGTTCGACCGGGCGGTCGACGACGGCTGGGCCGCCGACGGCGCGGAGGGCTTCGTCTACACCACCGACTGGGACGGCACACCGGTGGTACGCCAGCGGATGCACTGGGTGGTGGCCGAGGCGATCGCCGCCGCCGCGGCGCTGTACCGACGCACCGGCGAGCGGCGGTTCGCCGACCGCTACGCCGCCTGGTGGGACTATGCCGAGCGCCACCTGCTCGACCGCACGGGCGGCTCGTGGTGGCATGAGCTCGACCGGCACAACAGGCCCGCCGCGACCGTGTGGCCCGGCAAACCGGACGTCTACCACGCGGTGCAGGCCACGTTGCTGCCGCGCCTGCCGCTCGCGCCCACACTCGCACGGGCGCTCCGCGAGGGGCTGCTCGTCTTCTCGGTGAGCGCTGACGGCGGATGGCGGCAGGCGTGAGAGATCGCGTGGACGTGCCCCCGATGGGGTCGGTGGTGGTGATCGGCGAGACGCTGATCGACGTGGTGCCGGCGGGCCGCCGTGACGGCGCCGATGGTGGCGTGCGCGAGCTGCCTGGCGGCAGCCCCGCGAACGTGGCTGTGACGCTCGGGCGCCTGGGCCGCGGTCCGGTGCTCGTCACCACACTTGCCGACGACGCGCGCGGCACCGCCGCGTGGGACTGGCTGGAGGCCTCGAACGTCACTGTCGTAGCGCAGCCGCCGGCCACCGGCCGGACCTCCACCGCGGCTGTCCGTCTCGGCGCCGACGGGTCCGCGACCTACGACTTCGACCTCACCTGGGATCTCGCGCCCGAGACCGTCGCCCGCGCCACCGCTAGGGGCGGCATCGCCGTCGTGCACGCCGGCTCGATCGCGGCCGTGCTCGACCCCGGCGCGGCCACGGTAGAGGATGCGCTGCGCGAGGCCCGCGGGTGCGCCCTTGTGACGTTCGACCCCAACGCGCGCCCGGCGATCACCCCGGATGTCGCGCAGGTGCTGCCGCGGGTCGAGCGGCTGGTGGAGCTGAGTGACGTCGCCAAGGCGTCCGAGGAGGATCTCGGCTGGTACCACCCTGGCACCGACCCCATCGAGGTGGCCCGCACTTGGGCGGCATCGGGGCCGGTCCTGGTCGTCGTCACCCGTGGCGCGGACGGCAGCGTGCTCGTGCGCGGCGACGACGTCGTCACCGTGCCTAGCGTGCCGGTGACCGTGGCCGACACGATCGGCGCCGGCGACACGTTCATGGGGGCACTCGTCGACGCGCTCCTGGGCCTCGGGGCGCACGGTCCGGCCGCGCGCGAGGTGCTCGCCGCGCTGAGCCTCGAGGAGTTGCGCCGGGCGGCGTCGTGGGCCGCGGGCGCCGCCGCCATCACGGTGTCGCGGCCGGGCGCCGACCCGCCGACGCCGGCCGAACTCGACGCGGTGGCCCAGGCGCCGACCGGCTGAAGCGACGGCATCAACACGACGGCTGCGCGGTCGGACCGCTCCGCAGCCGTTCCGGCGGCTGCCGCCCGGCGGCCACTACACACAACCTGGGAGGTTACGATGAGTTCCCTCGTACCGCCGCCGCGCCGACGCGCGGCGGCTCCACCGCCGCGGCGAGCGCGCCGCAGTCTGTTCACCGCCGTGGCAGCCGTGTTCCTCGCGATCCTGCCGTTGCCGGCCGCGCCGGCCACCGCCGCGCCCGCCGACGGCGTCGACACCCCGGTCGACATGGTGGACCCACAGGCCACGCCCGAGACCCGTTCGCTCTTCGCCTACCTGCGCGACCTCGATGACCGGGGCGTGCTCTTCGGCCACCAGGAGGACCTGTACTTCGGAGAGTCCTTCGAGCAGCAGGACGGCACGTCGTCCGACGTGCGCGCCGCCACAGGCGACTATCCGGCCATCATCGGATTCGACACCCTCGAGCGGCCGGGAATGTCGCTGGCAGAGCGAGAGGAAAAGGCACTCGTGCTCGCCGCCAACATCCGGCAAGCGCACGACGTGGGTGCCATCAGCACCATGACGGTGCACATGGAGAACCTCGTCACGGGTGGCGAGTTCTCCGACACCTCCGGCGACGCGCTGCGCGCCGTCCTCCCCGGAGGTTCCCGCCACGACGCTCTCGTCGCCCACCTCGACCGGATCGCCACGACGGCCCACCATGCGGTGGATGCCGACGGCACCCTGATCCCGATCGTGTTCCGACCCTGGCACGAGAACGCGGGCTCCTGGTTCTGGTGGGGCGCGGCGTTCGGCACCCCGGGCGAGTACGCGGAGCTCTTCCGGTTCACCGTGGAGTATCTGCGGGACGTCAAGGGCGTGCACAACCTGCTGTACGCCTTCTCACCGGGTGGAGGCTTCGGCGGCGACGCCGAGCGGTACCTGCGGACCTACCCGGGCGACGAGTTCGTGGACGTCCTCGGGTATGACACCTACGACGACACGGGCGCGTCGGCGCAGTTCCTCCAGGGGCTCGTGGCGGACCTGGGCATGATCGCCAACCTCGCCGACTCCCGTGGCAAGATCAGCGCCTTCACGGAGTTCGGGATCTCCGGGGGCGTCCGGCCGGACGGGCAGAACGCCAGCACGACCTGGTACACCGACGTGCTGAACGCGATCAAGGCCGATCCGTCCGCCGCACGCATCGCCTACATGCTGACCTGGGCGAACTACGGAGGCGACACCACGCCGTACACGCCCGTGGACGGTGAGATGCTCCCCGACTTCCTCGCCTATTACGCCGACCCGTTCACCTTGTTCGCTGCTGACCTCAACGGGGTGTACAGCATCGGAACCACCCCGGTGACCTCGGCGGCGGCCCACCTGGCCAGCCCGGCCGACGGTTCCCGCGTGCTGTCCGGGCCGGTGACCCTGCGGGCCTCGGTGACGGGCTACGACGCCGATCGGGTCGTCGTCACGACCGGCGCGGGACCAACGGGCACGACCACCGACGTGCAGTTGGCCCCGCCCGCAGCCGGCGAGCTGTGGTGGTCGGGGACCTGGGACGTGCCCGCGGCGGAGCTCGACAACTCGACCCGGGGCCTGACCCTCAGCGTGTTCTCCGGCGGGGCGGAAGTCGCGACCGAGAAGCTGTCAATCCTTCTCGGTGCGCAACCCGAGCTGCCGCCCGGTGTCGTCGACGACTTCGAGGGATACGGCGACGACGTCGCCCTGCACACCACGTACGTGCAGTACAACGCGAACACCATAGGACTGGTGCGCGCCTCGCAAGGGGCAGCCGTCGGCGGTGGAGACGCCGCGCTGCGCCTCGGCTACTCGTTCGCCACGCAGACCTACACGGGCGTCGGGCGACAGGTGTCCGGCGACTGGTCGGCGTTCGGAAACTTCGAGGCGTGGATCGACCCAGACGGGTCAGGCAACAAGCTGGTGCTGCAACTGGTCGCTGACGGCGTCGCGTTCGAGGCGTATCCGTCGCTGGCGGGCGACGACCCCTACCTCGCGACCATCCCGTTCACGGACTGGCGCCCTGCGCCGTGGGACACCGCGAACGTGGGGCGGCGGCTCGACGCCGCGACGCTGCGCGAGGTGACGCAGTTCAGCGTGTACGTCAACGCGGCTGACGGGGGCGCCAACGAGGGTGCGGTGGTGGTCGATGAGCTGCGAGCCGTGCCGGGTGCGCCAGCGGCGCCGGCATACCGCGATGTGCCGACTGACCACCCGGACTACGAGGCCATCGAGTGGCTGCACCAGATCGTCGACCTCGGGGACCGCAACGGTCGGTTCCATCCGCAGCGCCCGGTGACGCACCAGGAGTTGGCTGCGGTGCTCGCGGCCTACCGCCCCAACGGTGGCGTGGCACCGTCCGCTGACCGGACCCCCGCGACGCGGTTGGACGTGGCATCGGCACTGTGGCGGCTGGCTGGCGAACCCGACATCGACGAGTCCACGCGGTTCCGAGACGTGCCTGCCGATCACCCGGCCGCCCCCGCCGTGGCCTGGTCCACGACGGTTGGCATCATCGTTCCGATCGCCGAGAGCAGGTTCGGCGCCGAGCTTCCCGCCACCCGCGCCGAGCTGGCTCATTGGCTGCACGTGCTGGACGCACTGCCGGTTCCGCAGCCCGTGGTGTCCCTGTTCGACTTCGAGTCCGGCGCGCAGGGATGGAGCGTCGGGGGCGGTGCCGGCACGGTGACGACGAACGACGGCCGTCTCGTGGTGGATCTCGACGCAGGTGCCTGGGTAGGGGGCGCCGGCGGTGGGGATCTCGCCGGCCGAACCGCGCTGCTGGTCGACGTGGCCGCTACCACCGGTACCGGGCTCCGGGCCGCGCTGCAGGTGGGCCCCGGGTGGACGTGGTGCGAGACCGCCGCCGTCGACAGGGTGGACGGTCCGCACACGGGCGAAGAGGCCGTCGTCATCGACCTCACCACGCTCGGCGCGGAGTGCCGGGACCAACTCGCACAGGTGCGCGGAATCAACCTGTTCTTCGACGCGGGGCATCACGAGGTCGATGGAGTCCGCGCCCGCTGACCGGTCATCGTAGGCAGCGCCGCCAGCACGGCAGGATCCGGCGGAATGTCGCACCTGCTTCGTCGGTGTGGCTGGCGGCGCTACCTGTGGCAAAACAGCGGGGTGGAGGCGATGCGCGACGGCGCGGGCCGCGGGTGGGATGGGCCGGGGCGCTCTGCCGCCCGGGTTGGCTGCCCGGCCGCCCGCCGATCTTCTCCGTTCGGCCGGCCAGCAGGAGCGCGGGGAGCCGAGCCGTCTTGCTGATGACAGTGAACATCGGCGGGCCCGCCAGCGCCACAAGACCAGCTGAGCCGCAGAGATCCCGAGAACCAGCCGATCTGATCGCGGCTGAGTCCGTCAGTCGGGCAGTTTCTGGAGCACGATGAGGTCGCTGCGGTAGTCCTCGCCGATGGGCTCCCAGGCGGCGGGTCGGATGCCGACGGCCATGAGTGTGCTGCCGTGCCAGCGAGACCCGTTGGCCAGCCTGCCGGGTACGCAGTCGCCGGTGTCACCGCCGGTGGTGACTTCGTACGTCGCGTTGTGGTCGAGGGCGGTAAGCCGTAGCCATCGTGGTCCGCTCTTGACGTTTCCGTGGGGGTTGTAGACGAGGACGACCACCTGATCATTCAAGACGTACTGCACGGCGGAGGGCAGGGCGCCGGGGCGACCACCCAGCCGATATTGGGAGCCGTGCTGGATGGTTCTGCGGACTGTCTTGTATTGCGCGATGAGTGTGCCAGCCTCCTCGAGCTCCGCCGGTGACCAGGTCGCGAGGTCGCCGCCGATCCCGAGGACTCCGGCCATGGCCACATGGAAGCGGTAGCGCAGGGGAGTGTGGCGGCCGACGTTGGCGTTTGGCGAGTCGGTGACCCAGGCGGACATGACGCTCGCGGGGTAGATGTGCGAGAAGCCATGCTGGGCCGTCTGCCGGTCGACGGGGTCGGTGTTGTCGGACGGCCACACCTGGTCGGTGTAGCGGAGAATGCCGAGGTCGAGGCGACCGCCGCCGGCGGCGCACCCTTCGATCTGCAGGTGGGGGTGTCGGGTGCGCAATTGCTGCAAGACCGAGTAGACGTTCCGGGTGTGCTCGATCCAGACCCGGTCCTGCGCTTGTTCCTGTTCTGGCCAGCCGGCCTGGGTGAAAGGCCGGTTCATGTCCCACTTCAGATAGTCCAGGCTCAGCTCGGTGACGAGCTTGTCGAGCCATTCGAAGGCCCAGTCGCGTACGTCGTGGCGGGCGAAGTTCAACACCAGCTGATGGCGTTTGTAGTCGCGGCGGCGGTGGGACAGGTTCAGCACCCAATCAGGGTGGGCCCGGTACAGGTCGCTGTCTGGGCTGACGCCTTCTGGCTCGACCCACAGCCCGACCTTGAGGCCGAGCGCTCGGATGTCGTCAAAGAGATCGGACAGGCCGTTGGGCAACCGCAGCGCGTGCGGCCGCCAGTCGCCCAGGGAGCTGCGGTCGTCGTCGCGCTTGCCGAACCATCCGTCGTCGATGACGAACAGCTCGACACCCATTGCTGCGGCGCGGCGCGCCAGCTTCAGCTGGGTAGCTTCGGTAACGGTGAAGCCGGTCGCCTCCCACGAGTTGAACAGCACCGGCCGGTCCCGGTCGGCGGCAGGCAGGACGTGGCGGCGAACGTGCCGGTGCCAGGCTCGGCTGACACCGCCGGTGCCTGCGGCGCTGTAGACGCCGAGCACGGCTGGGCTGCATATCTCACTGTTGGGGGGCAGGTTCCACCGCACGCCGTCGTGACCGAACCCTGCGGTGACGGCGACGCCACCTTCCGGGCGTCGGGTGGTGGTCATGCGCCAACTGCCGCTCCATGCCAGCGCCACGCTCCAGACTTCCCCGTACCGCTCGTCGGCGCTGCCATCATCGATCATGATCCACGGGTTGGCGTGGTGTCCGGTGATGCCCTGCCGGCTGGTGAAGACGAGTTCCCCGACGGGCAGCCGGCCCCGTTGAAGCTGGTTCTCCTCGGCCCAGGCACCGAACACCGCTCTGTAGTGATAGTCAGCGGCATCCGGGATGAACCAGCTGCCAGAGTCCAGGCGGGTGATCTCCACGGTGGCGTCGCTGCCGCCGTGGTGCCGTACCGTAGCCCAGCGCTCGATGGCGTCCGAATCGGCGAACACGCGCATCGACAGCACGACTTCGACGGGGAACACCCGGTCCTGAAGTGTGATGTCGAGTCGGTCCGATCCGTTTTCCGGGTATGCGTCGGCGCTGACAAATCGCAGCTCGAGCGATCTGATGCCGTCGACCGACACCTGGAGGGCGGGAACGCCCCACCGTAGGCCGCCGTCCACCGGCAGCAGCTCCTCGATCTCCGCGGGCTGGGAGAAGCTGGTGACGTGACGTCGTGCGCCCGAAGGTGTCGCCGATCCGGCAGGCAGAGCCGCGGCCTCCCGCGCAGCCGAGGACGACAGCCTCGGCCCCCAGTACTTCTGGCGTACCGTGACCTCGTCGCGCTGCGGGTCGGTCTCGATCTCAAGCACGTAGGTGGAGCTTGGCGTGTGTGCTGCCCACAGCCGGCACTCGGGATCGAGTGGCACCAACGACATGTTTCCTCCGTGCAGTAAACTATGCGTCATGACGACCGAAATGGCTCAGTCGCCGTGGACTTCCTTGACATCATCAAAAAACTCTTCGGAGATGTCTAGTCCTCAGAGGCAGACGCAGGTCAGCGACGCCATGAGGTCGGTGTTTGTTGAGCTTCTGGTGCACGGGCCCCTGTCGCGGGCAGAGACCGCGCGCCGGCTGGCGCTGTCGCCGTCGGCGCTGACGAAGCTGACCAAACCGCTCATCGAAGGCGGATACCTGCTGTACCAGCCGACGGAAGAGCGCCCTGCGTTGGGGCGACCCTCCCAGCCACTGGCGGTCAATGCCAGCCGGATGTCGCTGATCGGCGTCAAGCTCACCTCTGACGAGATGTTCGCCGTCCGCACCGATCTTCGAGGTCAGATTCAGCGCGAGGTCCGGCGTGAGCTGCGCAGCCATGAGGTGGACCACGTCGTGGCGGAGATCGCGGACGCCGTCCGGGAGCTCAGCCTGCCCGTAACACCGCCTTCGGCGGTGGGCATCAGCCTCGCCGGCACGGCCTCTGCCGGCGATCCCATCGTGCACACCTCGCCGTTTCTCGGCTGGAACGACGTGCCCATCGGCAACATCGTGGCCGCTGCGACCGGTCTCCCGACTATCGTCGAAAACGACGTGCGTGCGCTGACCGCCGCACAGCAATGGTTCGGGGCCGGTGTGGGACGGCACTCGTTCGCGCTTGTCACGGTGGGGGCCGGCATTGGTTGCGGCCTGGTCATCGGTGACCAAGTGGTTCGCAGCCCCGGCCGGGGTACTGGCCTGGTCGGGCACTTGGCCGTCGACAACAACGGCCCTTTGTGCGAGATGGGCCACCGCGGTTGCGCCCGAGCGTATGCCAGCTCCGCGGCGATCCAGCGATCCATCGCGGCGGCACTGGGCCGCCCCGACCTGACCTTCGACCAGTGCCTGGCCCTCGGACGCGAGCAGCAACCGGCGGCGGCGCGGGTGTTCCAAGAGGCCGGACGAGCACTCGGGCGAGTAGTCGCCACGGTCGCGAACATCACCGGCGTCGAACTGGTCATCCTGTCCGGAGAGGCAGTGCAGATGTTCGACGTCTGCGCCGACGCCTTCGATGCGGCGCTAGCGGAGCACACTCACTGGACATCAACGCCCGTCGAGGTTGTGGTGAAGCCCTTCACCTTCAGCGAGTGGGCGCGCGGGGCGGCTGTGGCGGCCCTGCAGTACCAGATCCTCGGCGCCTGAGATCCCGCACCGAGGTAGGCCATCGCCCGTCCCTGCTTGCCGCGACGCCAGCCACCGGAGCCAGAAGCAGGCGACAGCGGGCGGCCGTCATGACATCCGCGCCCCCGCTGTCGCCGGCCACGCGCCGCGCGACACCACGGCGACCAACTCCGCTTTGTTGCGATTGTTCACTAACTCCCAGCCATCGACCGGTCTTGACCGGTACGACTGGCCGCAGTTACTTGACAGCGTGAATGAAAACGCTATGCTTCCGGCATGTTAACGGCCCCCTCGCCATCGAGGCTCCGAACAGGCGACCAACCCGCAGCTGCGGTTGCGCCACCGTTGCCCGGCGTTGAGGACGGCGGCCTCCTGGCCAATGCGCACGGCACCCGACGGCGAGGTAAGCCACGACGGCATCAGCGCGACACAGCGCGCATTTGCCCTGTCAAGCTCGACAACAGCGGCCGTCACCAGGCATGGAATCCGCGATGACAGCCCCAGCGGCCTTGCGGCACTTGCGTCGCAGCTCGTCGCGCCGGCGTCATGGCGACCTCCTGCCGGCCCTGGCTTTCGTTCTGCCTGCGACATTCGGATTCGTCGCCTTCTACATCTGGCCAACGGTTCGCGGCTTCTACTTCAGCCTGACTGACTATTCGCTGCTGGGGCCGGCGCGGTTCGTCGGCGTGGACAACTACAAGCAGATGATCGATGATCGCCTGTTCTGGAACGCCCTGCTGGTCACCGCCGAGTACGTCCTTATCAACATCGTGACCCAGACGGTGCTGGCGCTGCTTATCGCGGTCCTGATGCACCGGCTGACCAGATCGATCGTCGTCCGCGGCATCATCATGCTGCCGTACTTCGTGGCGAACGTCGTGGTGGCCATCGTCTGGTACTGGATGCTCGACCCGCAGATCGGTGTGATCAACGAGTTGTTGAACGCCGTCGGCGTCGACCGTCTCAGTTTCTTCGGCGACACCGCCGCGGCCATGCCGACCGTAGCGCTGCTCAACACGTGGAGACACGTGGGCTACACCGCGCTGCTGATCGTCGCGGGGATGCAGATGATCCCGCGCACCTTCTACGAGGCGGCTGCCCTGGATGGCGCGAGTGAGTGGCGCATGTTCTGGCGGGTCACCCTGCCCTTGCTGCGCCCGGTGATGGCCCTGGTGCTCGTTCTGACCGTGATCGGTTCGTTCCAGGTCTTCGACACCGTAGCCGTCACCACCTCCGGTGGTCCCGTCAACGCCACCCGCGTGATCGTCTACTACATCTACGACCAGGCGTTCAACCGGTTCCACTTCGGGTTCGCCTCAGCGATGTCCTTCGCCGTGTTCGTCCTGCTGGTCGGCATCGCATACGTCCAGCTACGGCTCACCCGCGCCCACGACTCCGACCTTTCCTGAGGAAGCCATGGCCACCTTGCAAGGTTTCGACCAGCACAGCTCGGAGTCCGTGAAGGCATCGGCCGCGGCGATGGACGGCGCCGCCCGCCGCCGCGGCGTGAACTGGGGCCGGGTCGCTGGCTGGGTCGCGCTCGCCGTCATCATGGCGCTGACGCTGTTCCCGTTCTACTGGATGCTGCGAACCTCGTTCTCCACCACCAGATCGCTTGCCTCGGGCTCAGGGGATCTGCTGCCGGTGGACTTCACCGTCGGCGCTTACCGGCGCGTTCTCGGTCTTGCCTCACCGCAGGAGGCGCTCGCACAGGGTGGCACTCCGGCAAGTCTCAACTTCTGGCGCTACCTGATGAACTCCGTCATCGTCGCCACGATCATCACCGCAAGTCAGCTGCTGTTCAGCGCGATGGCCGCCTACGCGTTCGCCCGGCTGCGATGGCCGGGCCGGAACAAGATTTTCTTCCTGTTCCTGTCCGCTCTCATGGTGCCGCCGATCTTCACGACACTGCCCAACTTCGTACTCGTAAAGAATCTCGGACTGCTCAACACCTACCTCGGAATCGTCCTACCGAGCCTGCTCATGACGCCGTTTTCCATCTTCTTCCTGCGGCAGTTCTTCCTCGGCATAAACCGAGAGATCGAGGAAGCCGCCAGAATCGACGGCGCGGGTCATGCGCGGATCTTCTCGAAGATTATCGTCCCGATGAGCTCTGCACCCCTGACCACCCTGGCGGTCATCACCTACATCAACTCCTGGAACGACTACCTGTGGCCCCTGCTGGTGGGCAAGGACGAAAGCGTCCGGGTCCTCACCGTCGCCCTCGGCATATTCCGATCGCAGACCCCCCAAGGGGGCAGCGACTGGGCTGCGCTGATGGCGGCGACACTCATCGCCGCGCTGCCGATCATGATCCTCTTCGCGATCGTCGGCCGGCGAATTATCAATTCCATCGAATTCTCTGGCATCAAGTAGGCGGTCGCCGCACACTAAAACGCAGCCGTCTGCAGCGTAATAACCAACGCCCCACACTACGGAGGTCATACATATGAGACGGGTCGTCTGTCTCATTGCCGCAGCGCTGTTCGCGGTCCCTCTCGCTGCCTGCAGCGGTTCGGACAGCACCAATGGCTCCGGCAACGTCACCTTGAACTACTGGCTCTGGGACTCGGCCCAGCAGCCTCAGTATCAACAGTGCGCTGACGACTTTACCAAGGCAAACCCCAACATCAAAATCAAGATCACGCAGTACGGGTGGTCCGACTATTGGAACGCGCTCACTACGTCGTTCGTCTCCGACACGGCGCCCGACGTGTTCGTCAGCCACCTGTCGTACTACCCCCAGTTTGCCCAGCGCAACCAGCTGCTGGCCCTCGACGACTACATCGGCAAAGACAAACTGGACCTGAACGTCTACCAGCCTGGGCTGGCGGACCTGTGGAAGTCCAAGGACGGCAAGCAGTACGGCCTGCCCAAGGACTTCGACACCGTCGCGATCTTCTACAACACCGCCAAGCTCCGCGAGGCCGGCATCACGGCCGAGCAGATGCAGAACCTCACCTGGAACCCGACCGACGGCGGCAGCTACGAGAAGATCATCGCGCGTCTCACGGTGGATGCCAAGGGGAGACACGGCGACGAACCCGGCTTCGACAAGAACCACGTGGTCACCTACGGGCTCGGGTTGAATGGAAGCGGTGGCGCATTCGGGCAGACCGAATGGAGCGAGTACGCCTTCAGCACCGGGTGGCAACATGCCCAAGGGCCCTGGGCTACCGCGTTCAACTTCAACGACCAGCGGTTCAAGGACACCATCGCCTGGTGGCGTTCGCTCACCGAGAAGGGCTACATGCCCGGACTGGAAAAGGTCGGACCTGGCGGCAAGTCCGTCGTAGCGCAGATGGACGCGTACGGTGCCGGCAAGTACGCGATGGTCACCGAAGGAAGCTGGAACACCAAGTCCTACTGGGCACTCAAAGGCGTCAAGTCCGGGATCGCGCCGACGCCCATCGGGCCGTCGGGCAAGCGCGCCAGCATGATCAACGGTTTGGCCGACAACATCGCCGCCGGAACGAAGCACCCGGAAGCCGCCTGGCAGTGGGTCAAGTACCTCGCATCCGCCGATTGCCAGCTGAACATCGTGGCCAAGGAAGGCATCGTGTTCCCCGCCATGGTCCAGGCAGCTACGCCGGCCAAGGACGCGTTCGCCAGGAGCGGCATCGATGTCGGCCCCTTCCTGATCCACCCGCAGGACAAGACCACGCACCTGGCGCCGATCGCCGACCACTGGACCGACATCCAAGCCGCCATGACGGAGGCGATGGAGTCGTACCTGCTCTTCAAGACCGACATCTCGGCTATTGACAAGGCGAACGACAAGATAAACGCCCTGTTCCGGTGATCCACGGGGGAGCATGCCGAAGCCTTGCCGGTGAAAGGAGGGCAACGAAGGCGGGCGCGCCTCTGTCGAAAGGTGAATCGCTTCGGCATGCCCCGCCGGCTATTCAACACAAGAACCTGATCCCCGAGCGGGAGAGCGCATCAACGGAAAGGAGGGAGTTGCATATGAAATGGAAGAGGGCGCTTGCCGCAACCATCGCGACTATCAGCAGTGGTGTGGTGTGGCTCAATGGAACGGTTGCCGCGACCGCCAACCCGGATCACAGCTCAGTGCCCACCTCAACCAACGCTTCCCTGACCTGCAACGTTGCGCCCGTCGACTCACAGGCAACGGCGCAGGCGCGGAATATACTGTGCTACCTCTACAGTCAGTACGGCAACCACGTCCTGTCCGGCCAGCGAGAGACCAACGGCAGCGAGGACGAGTTCGACTACATCCTGAGCAACACGGGTAAGTATCCGGCCATCCGCGGCATGGACATGTGCGATCGCCCCGGCGCCATCGATCGCGCACTGGCCTGGTGGAACGCCGGCGGCATCCCGCTGATCGGCTGGCACGTGGGCGCACCCACGTCAACTTACTGCGACTACGGCGGAACGGCCTCGATCGACGCCACCCTCACACCGGGCACACCGGAATACCAGTCGTATGTCGCCGAACTCGATGCCGCCGCCAGTCAACTGTTGCGGCTTCAGTCCCAAGGCGTCGCCGTCCTCTGGGCGCCCTACCACGAGGCCGGTGGCACATGGTTCTGGTGGAGCAAGGAGGGCGGCAGCCAGTGAGCCTTTCCGCGTAACGGTGTGAGTGCGGCGGGTAGCGGTGCTGGTGGCCGGTGCGGACACGCCCGGACCCGTTGTGTTGCAAGGGAAAGACGCAGAACCCCGGTATGAAGTGGTCCTCTCACAGATCAACTTCAGTAGGGGTCCTGCGTCGCCATGAGTGTCACATACACCGCCGAGCTGTCCGTGCGCGAGGAGACCGTGTTG
>NZ_JBDPMC010000082.1:0-27028 GCF_039871625.1 Micromonospora sp. B11E3
GCAACAAAAGTGTTGCCAAAGGAATCCACACCAGCCGAACCAAAGCTCGACCAGCGCGGGGGTAAATCATAATTGGCACTGGCTTATCAAGCACCCTGTTGAGTTCTCAAAGAACAACCACACACCAGCCAGAAACCCCGACTCGCGGGGCCCTGCTTGGGGCAACCTCTCTAACTTACTCGACTTCTCGCCCGTGTCAACCCCGTACCCGAGATCTTTCACGTCGATTCAGTCGAGACCCACGGCGACGCACGCCGATAACCGGCGGTCGTTTCTGTCGTGGGAGGCCGCAGACCGGCCGATCGCCGCTTCGCGGCCACCCGCCCGGCTCCTGCCGGCCTCAGCACTCTACCTGGCCGGCTTCGCGATCGCAACTCCGTCTTACCGGAGTGTCCCGCACCGCCCAGGTTCCCAGCCTCGCTCGGCGTCTCCACCGCGAGCCTGGCGCCCGCCCTCGGCCGGTTTGTCCGGCCTCCCGCGTGCAGAGAGAAAGTTACGCGGACGTTCCGCAGAAGGCAAATCGGCGTTCGTCACTGCGGCCACTCGCCGGCGCCGCGCCAGGGTCCGATGGCTCGCCCACACGGCGACGGCGGCCGTGTCACAGTGTCTGGCATGGCTGACACCTCCCCGATCCCGGCGGCCCCGCTCGCCGAGGAAGCGCTGCTCGGACTGCTGCTGCCGTTCTGGCAGTTGGTCATCGGCGCCGTCGTGCTGGTCGTCATCCTGGTCTCGCTCCGCCGGCTGGCCCGTCGTGGACGGTCCCGGATGACCACGGCTCTGCTCGTAACAGCCGCCGCAATCGCCGGGCTGACCGTGCTCGGGGTGCTGTTGCAGGGATGACCACCCCGCCGAGGCGGGCGGCGCCGAGGCGTCAGAGGCGGCGGTTGGCCAGGCTGGGCAGCTCGGCGCGGATGGTCCGGAGCCGCTCCAGGTCGAGGGCGACGACGGTCAGGCCGGTGCCGTCCGGCACCTGGCCGAGCACCGTCCCCCACGGGTCGACCACCATGCTGCGCCCGAAGCAGGTACGCGACGGCTCGTGGTCGCCCGTCTGGCCGGCCGCGGCCACGAAGCACTGGTTCTCGATGGCCCGTGCCCGCAGCAGGACCTCCCAGTGGTCGCGCCCGGTGTGCAGCATGAACGCCGCCGGCACCACCAGCAGTTGCGCTCCCCCGTCGGTCGCCAGTTGGCGGTACAGCTCGGGGAAGCGGAGGTCGTAGCAGATCGAGAGACCGACCCGGACGCCCTCGACGTCGACCACCACCGGCTTCTCACCGGGGGCGACCGTCGCCGACTCGAGGTACGACACCCGGCCGGGGATCTCCACGTCGTACAGATGGATCTTGCGGTAGCTGGCGGCGAGCGCGCCGGAACGGTCGAAGACCAGCGACGTGTTCCAGGTGTGCTCCGGGTCCGGACCCAGCTCGTGGAACGACCCCGCGATCACCCAGATGCCGAGCCGGCGGGCGACCTCGGCGAAGAACCGGCCGACCGTGCCGTCGACGGGCTCCGGCGCCGGCATCCCGCCGGCGAGGCCGAGGTAGTCGACGTACTCCGGGAGGACCGCCAGGTCGGCCCCGGCCGCCGCGGCGCGGACCAGCAGGGCCTCAGCGGCCGCGAGGTTGGCGGCCCGGTCGTCGCGGGCGTTGAGCTGACAGACAGCGACGCGCATGAGATCAGCGTACGGGCGGAAGCGGCGCGGCGACAGTGTCGACGGCCCCGACGGAACGGAAGTCCGCGGCGTTTCCCCGCCGGCGGACGCCGCCGGTCGGCGGGTCAGGCGGACTTCTCCTCGCGCTCCCGACGCGCCCGGCGGCCGGTGAACTCCCGCGGCACGATGGTCGGGTTGACGTTCTCCAGGACGACCTCGCGGGTGATCAGCACCCGGGCGGCGTCGGGGTTGCTCGGCACCTCGTACATCACGGAGAGCAGGACCTCTTCCATGATCGCCCGGAGGCCCCGGGCGCCCGTGCCGCGCAGCATGGCCTGGTCGGCGATGGCCTCCAGCGCCGCCGGCTCGAACTCCAACTCGACCCCGTCCAGCTCGAAGAGGCGCTGGTACTGCTTGACCAGTGCATTGCGCGGCTCGGTGAGGATCCGCACCAGCGCCGTCCGGTCGAGGCTGCGGACGTTGGTGATCACGGGGAGCCGGCCGATGAACTCGGGGATCAGCCCGAACTTGAGCATGTCCTCCGGCATGACCTGGCTGAAGATGTCGTCGGTCGACCGCTCGGACACCGACCGGAGCCGCGCGCCGAAGCCGGTGCCGCCGTGCCCGGTGCGGGCCTCGATGATCTGGTCGAGCCCGGCGAAGGCGCCGCCGCAGATGAACAGCACGTTCGTGGTGTCGATCTGGATGAACTCCTGGTGCGGGTGTTTACGCCCGCCCTGCGGCGGCACGTTGGCCACCGTGCCTTCCAGCATCTTGAGCAGCGCCTGCTGGACGCCCTCGCCGGAGACGTCCCGGGTGATCGACGGATTCTCCGACTTGCGGGCGATCTTGTCGACCTCGTCGATGTAGATGATGCCGGTCTCGGCGCGCTTGATGTCGTAGTCGGCGGCCTGGATGAGCTTGAGGAGGATGTTCTCCACGTCCTCGCCCACGTAGCCGGCCTCGGTGAGCGCGGTGGCGTCGGCGATCGCGAACGGGACGTTCAGCATCCGCGCCAGGGTCTGCGCCAGGTGCGTCTTGCCGCAGCCCGTCGGGCCGAGCAGCAGGATGTTGGACTTGGCCAGCTCGACGGCGTCGCTGCCGGAGCCCGGCGCGCCGGCCGCCTCGGCCTGGATCCGCTTGTAGTGGTTGTAGACCGCGACGGCGAGGGCCTTCTTGGCCTGGTCCTGGCCCACGACGTAGTTGTCGAGGAACTGGCAGATCTCCATCGGCTTGGGAAGCTCTTCCCACTTCACCTCGCCGGACTCGGCCAGCTCCTCCTCGATGATCTCGTTGCACAGATCGATGCACTCGTCGCAGATGTAGACGCCGGGCCCCGCGATGAGTTTCTTGACCTGCTTCTGCGACTTGCCGCAGAAGGAGCACTTCAGTAGGTCGCCGCCGTCACCGATCCGTGCCACCTACGTTCTCCCTGCACTCATCGGCCGGGATACCGGCCATGACCTGCGGACGCTGTGCCCCGTCCGTCTCCGTTCACCCCGTCGGGCCGACCCGGCGCGGCGGTGCTAGACCCGACGTTACCCGCTGGCGGAGCTTTCTCCGACCCCCAAAACGGGTGTGTCAGAGGCCGGCCGGGAGCGACGCCCCGGCCGACCTCCGATCTGGTACGCCTCAGCTGGCGGCGCTGGCCGCCAGCAGGCCCTTCTTGCGGCTGGTGAGGATGGTGTCGACGAGCCCGTACTCGCGGGACTCCTCCGCCGTCATGATCTTGTCCCGGTCGATGTCCTTGCGGACCTGCTCGATCGGGCGGTTGCAGTGCCGGGAGAGCATGTCCTCCAGCTGGGTGCGCATCCGCAGGATCTCGCGGGCCTGGATCTCGATGTCCGACCCCTGCCCGTAGCCGCCCTCGGTCGCCGGCTGGTGGATGATGATCCGCGAGTTCGGCAGCGCCATCCGCTTGCCGGGGGTGCCGGCGGCGAGCAGCACGGCGGCGGCGCTGGCCGCCTGGCCCAGGCAGACCGTCATGATGTCCGGCCGGACGTACTGCATGGTGTCGTAGATCGCCGTCATGGCGGTGAACGAGCCGCCCGGCGAGTTGATGTACATGATGATGTCGCGGTCCGGGTCGGTGCCCTCGAGCGTCAGCAGCTGCGCCATCACGTCGTTGGCGGAGGCGTCGTCCACCTGGACGCCGAGGAAGATGATCCGGTCCTCGAAGAGCTTGTTGTACGGGTTGGACTCCTTCACCCCGTACGACGTGCGCTCGACGAACGACGGCAGGACGTAGCGGTTGTGCACGGCCCCGAACTGGGGCGGCAGGCTCAGGTCGGTCATCGTCAGCTCCTCGGTCAGCTCAGGGTCCCGGCGCCCGCCGGAACCTGCGCGGCTCCGGTGATCACCTTGTCGATGAAGCCGTACTCGACGGCCTCCTGGGCGGCAAACCAGCGGTCGCGATCCGAGTCCGCCTCGATCTGGGCCTGGCTCTGGCCGGTGTGGAAGGCCACCCGCTCCTGGAACATCCGCTTCGTGTACAGCATCTGCTCCGCCTGGATGGCGATGTCGGCCGCGGTGCCGCCCATGCCGCCCGACGGCTGGTGCATCATGATCCGCGCGTGCGGAAGGGCGTACCGCTTGCCCTTGGTGCCCGCGCAGAGCAGCAGCTGGCCCATGGAGGCCGCCATGCCCATCGCCACCGTGGAGACGTCGTTGTCGATGTACTGCATCGTGTCGTAGATCGCCATGCCCGAGTAGACCGAACCACCCGGCGAGTTGATCCAGAGGAAGATGTCCCGGTCCGGGTCCTCCGCCGCGAGCAGCAGCAGCTGCGCGCAGATGCGGTTGGCCACCTGGTCGTTGACCTCGCTGCCCAGGAAGATGATCCGTTCCTTGAGCAACCGGTTGTAGACCGAGTCGTCGAGGTTGCCAATGTTGTCGCCACCCCGGGCGTCGATCGCCCGGAGCGGCTTCGATGTGTTGTGCATGTCGGTCATGGCAGCCCTTCGCTCTCCGTGCCGTCCTACCCGACACTAACCGCTCAGGCGGGTCGCAGAGTCCCGGTCGGTGCACTGTTCGCTGACAGCGCACCCACGGAAGACGTACCCGTAAAAGGGATTCGGCCGCCGCCACCGGGACCGGTGGCGGCGGCCTCACCCGAGGCGTCAGTGCTCGTGGTCGTGGTCGTGCTCCTCGGCGCCCTCCGCGCGGATCGCGTCGAGGCTCACCTCGTTGCCGGCCGTGTCCTTGATCTTGATGCGCTCCATCACCGAGGCCAGCGCCTTGCCGCGCCGCACGTCGCCGAAGACGGCGGCCGCCGCGCCGGACCGGACGAGCTGGTCGTAGTACTGCTGCGGGGCCATGCCGGCGCGCTGCGCGCGGTGGACGATCTCGTGGCCGAACTCGTCGTCGGAGACCTGGACGTCCTCGGCATCGGCCAGGGTGTCCAGCAGCAACTGGATCTTGACGCCCTCGGTCGCCGCCTCGCTCAGCTCGGCGTCGATCTGCTCCTCGGTCTTCTCCTCGGCGGCGAGGTACTCCTCCAGGGAGGCGCCGATCCGCTCGAGCTGGTCGACCATGGCCTGCTTGCGGCTGGAGACCTCCTCGCGGACGACGCCCTCGGGCGCCGGCACCGCGGCGGCCTCGACGAGCTGCTCGAGGGCCTTGTCGCGGGCGGCGTAGATCTGCTCGACCCGCTTGCCCCGGGTGACCCGCTCGCGCAGGTCGTTGCGGAGCTCCTCCATCGTGTCGAACTCGCTCGCCATCTGGGCGAAGTCGTCGTCGAGCTCCGGCAGCTCCTTCTCCTTGACCGTGCGGACGGTCACCGCCACCTCGGCGTCCCGGCCGGCGAAGTCGCCGCCCACGAGCTGGGTGGTGAAGGTGCTGCTCTCGCCGGCGGCGAGGCCGACCACGGCCTCGTCCAGCCCCGGCAGGAGCTGCTTGCTGCCGACCTCGTGCGAGATGTTGGTCGCCGAGCCGCCCGGGACGTCCTCGCCGTCGACCGTGGCGTTCAGGTCGATCTGGACGTAGTCGCCCTCCTGGGCCGCCCGCTCGACGGTCTTCAGGGTGGCGAACCGCTCGCGCAGGTTCTTCACCTGCTCGTCGATCTCGCTGTCGTCGACCTGGAGCTCGTCGACGGTGACCTCGACGCTGCTCAGGTCGGGCAGGGTGAGCTCCGGCCGGACGTCGACCTCGGCGGTGAAGTTCAGCGAGTCGCCGTCGGCGAACTCGGTGATCTCGACCTCGGGACGGCCGAGGGTCTTCAGGTCGTGCTCGCGGACCGCGGCGAGGATGTTCTGCGGGATGGCCTCCTGCACCGCCTCGTTCAGGACGGTGCCCCGGCCGACGCGCTGGTCGATGACCGCGGCCGGCACCTTGCCCCGGCGGAAGCCGGGAACCTGGACCTGCTGGCCGATCTCCCGGTACGCCTTCTTGAGGCTCGGCTCGAGCTCGACGAACGGCACCTCGATGGCGAGCCGCACGCGCGTCGGGCTCAGAGTCTCGACGGTGCTCTTCACAGGCGTACTCCTTGACGGATCTCAGTTGAGTCTGGGCGTGATTCAGCCCATCGAGTGTAGGCGAGCCGGCGCGAGGCCCCGGCAGCGCCCGGGGGCCGCGCGGAGACGGCGGCAACCCCGGGGCGACCCGGCCGCGGACGACAGTCGGGGTGGCGGGATTTGAACCCACGGCCCCTCGCTCCCAAAGCGAGTGCGCTACCAAGCTGCGCCACACCCCGTGGCGACCAGAAGTGTATGCCGTCGAGCTCCACCAGGAGTGCCGGGGCGTCCCACAACGCGCCGCCTCGGACAAAACGCCCACCCGCCGCCGTTGCCCCACCGCCGTTGCCCCGCGCGGATGCCCCGCGCGGATGCCGCGATGTCGGCGACATGGCGGTGTCCGAGCCACGCGGACGCCCCGACGTCGGCGACATGGCGGTGTCCGAGCCGCGCGGATGCCCGGATGTCGGCGACATGGAGCCGGTCGCGGCGTCGCGCGGCATGGGGCTGCGCGTCCGGGCCGGACACCGGGTAGGCTGTCGGCGCGCCCCGTATGGCGGGGCGCATGCGGGCGTAGCTCAATGGCAGAGCTTCAGTCTTCCAAACTGACGGTGCGGGTTCGATTCCCGTCGCCCGCTCCACCCGACAAAGGCCCAGGTGAAAGGCATTATCGCGGCACCCGGGCCTGCCGCCTCTCCCCCATGTTCAATCTCCCGTGCGTGCCACGACGAGACCGGTCTGTCGCGCTTCCGAACCGAGGTCCAGCGGCGGGCGCACGGGCATACTTTCGGCAGGGGCCAGCCGACTCCAGGGTGGATCCGGACGGTTGCGGTGGGTGGCTGGCAGAGGTGGGATGCCATCCCGCCGGCCACCGACCCGGGCAAGCCGAGCGGGCCGGGGCCAGGGTGTGCGGGTCGGCGGCAGACTGGATGGCAACAGGCGGGGCCACGGCGGACCGGACGGCGGCAAGTCCGGCGCAGGTACGACGGGGGCTTCATCCCGTGACCAGCCGATCGAAAGCACTGCCAAGATGACAGGGACACCCCCCCGCCGCACTGGTGTCGATCCTCGTCCTGCTCGTGGTGCTTGCCACTGACGTATGGGTCTACGCGGACGCCAAGGAACGAGTGAGGCGCGGGAACCCTGCCTTCGTCTCGCTCGGGTCCCTCCAGGTGGAGACTCCGGGGGCATGGTTCCTGGGCTGTCTGATCATGCGGGTGGTGTTCTTCCCGCTCTACCTGACGGCCACCAGGCGGAACCCGTTCGGTCGCAGCAGCGGCTGACAACGAATGCCGGGTGCCTCATCGCTGTTGGGCCCCGGGAGGTGCAGTTGGTCCCGGCCTTGTCGACGACTCGTTGCCGGCTCGTTCCCTCACCACCATCCGCCGATCCTGACAGGCGGGCACTTTTCGCTGGGTAGTGAGGGCGGCTACTCCGCGACGAGGACGGCGTACTCGACCGGGGCGCCGTCCTGTTCGCACACGTGCTTGCCGACCTCGACGAACCCGAGCGAGCGCGTCAGCCGCAGGCTGCGCTCGTTCCACGACTGCACTACCGCCCGTAGCCGGCGTACGCCGGTGAGGGACCGGTAATGGTCCAGCACCGCGGCGGCGAAGCGCGCCCCGTTCCCCTGCCCGACCAGGGCCGGATTCATGCCTACGCCCACGTCGAGCACGCCGTCCACCGGCTCCAGGCCCGGCACCCGGGCCTCGGCGCCGGAGCAGCAGAACCCGACCAGCGGACCGCCACCGGCACCGGCGACCGCGAGGTAGGCAGCGTTGTCGCTCAGCAACCCGTCTTCGGGCCGCGAATCGTAGATCCGCCACGGGCCGCCGTACCTCCACCCGGCCACCTGCTCCGCGTCCTCCCGGGTCAGCGGACGGACAACGAGCTGCGTCGGCCATGCCACGGTCGTCATCGGCCCATTCTCCGCGATCGAGGATGTCCCCCGGTCCCGGGCCGCCGGCGACCTCCGGGGCCGACCGGGACGGGCCGACCGGGACGGGCCGACCGGGACGGGCCGACCGGGACGGGCCGACCGGGACGGGCCGATCGGAACGGGCCGACCGGAACGGGCCGACCGACCGGAACGGGCCGGCCCGCCACGCCCGGGGACGACCGGTCCCTGCCCCGCGCCGCCGGGTCTAGGGTCGGGGAATGGTCGACCGACGGCAGGTGATGAGCTTCCGGGTCCGGGCCCAGCAACTGGACCGCGTTCGGGGCGGACTGGACGACACCGCCGTCCTGGACATCGGCGTGCAGGACACCGGCCCCGACGGGGCCAGGTGGGCGCTCGCCCTGCGTGGCGTCGACGTGGCGGCCCCGCCGGCCGAGGCGTTCCTTCTGCTGTGGACGGTGCGTGGGGCGCCCCACCTGTACCGGCGGACGGACGCGGGAGCGGTGGCAGCCGCGGTGGAGCCCTACTCCGACGCGGACGCGGGCAAGCGCATCTACGACGCCGCCAAGCCGTTGAAGGCGGCCGGCATCGGCAACCTGGCCGCCCTGGAGGAGGTGGCGTCCCGGATGCGCGCCGTCGTCACCCGGCCCACCGTCAAGGGGGAGGTCTCCGGCCGGCTGGCCGAGGTGATGCCCGAGCCGTACCTGCGGGCCTGCCGGCCGTGCGGCGCCACCCACCTCTACGAGATGCCGTTCCGGCTCGCCGCGGTGCGGGCCGGGCTGGAACTGCGGCTCGGCACCTCCCCGCCGGTGCTGCAGCGCATCCCCGGTTTCCGGAAGGCGGCAGCGCCGGACGACCGGTTCGACCTCGTCCGGGCGTACCTGCGCCTGCTCGGTCCGGCCACGCCCAGGCACGTCGCCGACTATCTCGACGCGCCGGTGAAGGACGTGAAGGCGCGTTGGCCCTCCGACGTGGTGGAGGTGACCGTCGACGGGGAACGGCGCTGGCTGCTGGCCGGCGACGAGCGGGCCCTCGCCTCCGCCGACGCCAGAGGCTGCCGACTGCTCGGCCCGTTCGACCTGTTCCTCCAGGCCAGGGACCGGTCCACGCTGGTGCCGGACGCGGCCCGCGCCAAGGAGCTGTGGCCGGTGCTGGGCCGCCCCGGCGCGGTGCTGGTCGACGGGGAACTGGTCGGCACCTGGCGGCCCCGCAGGTCCGGGCGCACGTTCACCGTCGCCGTCCGGCCCTGGCGCGCTCTCGACCCGGCAACCCGGGACGCCGTCGTCGAGCAGGCCGAGCGCCTCGCCGCGTACCGCGCCGTGAACCTCACCGGCGTCGACTTCGACAGTTAGCGGACGACCGCCAGGCCGGGCCCCGCAGCCTCCGGGTGGCGGCCAGCGACGGCCGCCACCAGCGCCCGAGGGCCACGCCGAACAGGATCAGGGTCGGGATCCGGGTAGGCCCGCTCCGTCCACCGTACGCCTGAAGAGGGAGACCGCCGTCATGACGGCGAGCGCGGCCAGCCCGGCGACGGGGGCGAGCACGAAGCCGTACCGGAACTGGGCGACCGGGCCGGTGAGGGCGGCACCGGCGGCGCTGCCGACCGTGAAGGCGGTGATCACCCAGGCGAACGCCTCGGCGATGGTGCCGGGCGGGGCGAGCCGGTCGGCGGCGGTGAACACGGCGGTCAGCACCGGGGGCAACGCCAGCCCGGCGACGGCCAGCAGCAGCGCCATCCACGCCGGGCCGGGCAGGGCCAGCAGCGGCAGGAAACCGGCGGCGAAGGCCGCGGTGAGCAGCGGGAGCCGCCCCCGGCCACCGGCGCCGGCCCGCGTGTAGAGCAGGCCGCCGACCAGGGCGCCGCCGGCCTGCGCCGCGAGCAGCCAGCCGCTGAGCGAGCGGGCGCCGGCCGCCTCGGCGTACGCGGTGACGGCCACCGGGAGGCTGCCGATCGCCGCCCCGGCGCAGACGACCCCGGCGAGCATCGCGGTGAACCGGGCCGCGCGCAGCGGGCCCGCCCAGTGCCGGGGCGCGGGCTCTCCCCGCCAGGCGCGTACGGCCGGGGCCAGGGCGAAGACGGCGGTGCCGGCGAGCTGGAGCACGGCGGCGGCGACCAGGCCGGCCGCCGGGCCCGCGAGGGCCACCGTGGCGAGCGTGATGAGCGGGCCCGCCACGAAGATCACCTCCTGCAGCGCGACGTCCAGCGCGTACGCGGCGGGGACGGCGGCCCGGGGCAGCAGGTCCGGCCAGAGGGCCCGCAGGCACGCCTCCAGCGGCGGGGTGCCGAACCCGGCCGCGGCGGCCGCTGGTACGGCGAGGGCGAGTTCGCCGCCGCTGACCGCGACGGTCAGGAAGCCGAGGCCCGACAGCACGGCGGAGCCCCACAGCACGGGCGGCTGACGCCAGCGGTCCACGGTGCGGGCGAGCACCGGCGCGCCGACGGCGATCCCCGCGGTGTACGCGGCGACCAGCAGGCCGGCGGCGGTGAGGCTGAGGGACTGCCGGCCGAACAGCAGCAACGCGAGCGGCCCGGAGGCCAGCGGCAGCCGGCCGACCTGGCTGGCCACGAGCACCCGCGAAACCTGCGGCGCCCGCAGCACGGTCGAGGCGCCGACGGAGGAACTGACAGCGGACATGGGTCATCGCTCCCGAGTGCGACAGGGATGGACGGGGACGCGTCGGTGCACGTGCCCGTCAGGGAGCGAAGTCGGCCCGCTCGTGGTCGTCGCCGTACAGCGGCAGCGGGGGCGTGGCCCAGCGGGCGTACGCCGCATCCGTCCCGGTGCCACCCCTCGGTGGACGACCCGCGACCGCCTCCACACCGACCACGCGCCGACCGTACCGCGCGCCGTGCCGGTGCGCCGCCCCGCGTCCGGGCGAAGGACGGTGACCAGCGTCTCGTACGGCCTGCGTACGATGCGGGGCCGGGATCCCCTCGTACCCGGCGGAGGTAGCGGCAGATGGCAGGCCAGCACGAGGGGTACGCCCTCAGCGTCGACCTCGGTACGTCGAACACGGTGGCGGTGCTGCGCTGGCCTGACGGGCGGACCCGCCCGCTGCTGGTCGACGGTCAGCCTGTGCTCCCCTCCGGCGTCTACGCCGACGCCGACGGCCGGCTGCACGTGGGCCGGGACGCCCGGCGGCTGGCGCAGGCCGACCCGGGCCGGTACGAGCCGAACCCGAAGCGCCGCATCGACGACCCGGTCGTACGGCTGGGCGACCGCGAGTACGTGCCCGCCGACCTGCTCGCCGCGATCCTGCACGTGGTGGGGCAGGCCGCCGTCGCCGCGGTCGGGTTCCTGCCCCCGGCGGTGGTGACCTGCCCGGCGTCCTGGGACGACGCCCGGCGCCAGGTCCTCTTCGACGCGCTGCTGCGGGCGGGCTGGCCGCCGGCCGCGGAGCACACCCTCTCCGGCCCCACCCCGCCCGGCACCCGGCTGCTGCGCGAGCCGGTCGCCGCCGCCCGCTACTACACGCAGGTGCTGCGCCGGCCGGTGCCCGTCGGCGGCTCGATCGCCGTGTTCGACCTCGGTGGCGGCACGCTGGACGTGGCGGTGCTGCGCAACGAGGGCGCGGACCCGTGGGGCGACTCGGGCTTCACGGTGACCGCCGCCGGCGGCGCACCGGACCTGGGCGGTCTGGACCTGGACGCGGCGCTGGTCGGGCGGCTCGGCGAGCTGGTGGCCGGGACGCACCCGGCCGACTGGCAGCGCCTGGACCGGCCCGCCGACGCGACACAGTGGCGGGATCGGCACCAGCTCTGGGAGAGCGTCCGCGAGGCCCGGGAGATGCTGTCGCGGGCGACGGTGGCGCCCGTGGTCGTGCCGGGGTCGCAGGCGGTGGTCCGGCTGACCCGGGAGGACCTGGATCGGGTGGCCGCGCCGCTGCTGCGCCGGGCGGTGGTGGAGACCCGGAAGGTCGTCGCCGCCGCCGGCCTCGCCCCCGAGCGGTTGGCGGGCCTGTTCCTGGTCGGCGGACCGACCCGGATGCCGCTGGTGGCCCGGCTGCTGCACGCCGAGCTGGGCATCGCGCCGACCGTGCTGGAGCAGCCTGAGCTGCCCGTGGCCGAGGGGGCGCTCACGGACCTGCCGACGCCCCGCCCGTCCGCCACCCCGCCGCCCGCGCCCGCCGCGCCGATCGCGCCGGCCGGACCGGGTACGTCGCCGACCGTGCCCGGCGCCGCCGGAGGTGTCCCGCCGACCGTGCCCGGCGCCGCCGCCGGAGGTGTCCCGCCCACCGTGCCCGGCGCCGCCGGAGGTGTCCCGCCCACCGTGCCGGGCACCGCCGGACAGGTCCCGCCCACCGCGCCGGACGCCGCCGGGCGGGTGCCGGGCGCCGCTGGGGGCGTGCCGCCGACGGTGCCGGTGTCGCCGGGGGCCGGCGGGCCGCCGCCCACCCGGGTCGACGGCGGCCCGGGAACGCCGCCGTCACCAACCGGGCCCGCCGGCCCGCCCCCCACCGCGTGGGGCCCGCCCGTCTCCGCGTCCCCGATCTCGGGCCCGCCGATTTCCGGCTCACCCAGCCCCGGTACGCCGGCCACGCCGCCGTCCGGAGCGCGGCACCGGCGCGCGCTCTGGATCACCGTCGCCGCGGTCGCCGCCCTCCTCGGGATCGGCGGCGGGGCCGCACTGTGGCTGACCCGGGACCCCTATCCGGCCCTGGAGTTCGACCTCGCCGAGGTCGAGCGCGTCCCGGCCGGCGACGAACGCCCGACGGAGGCGTTCACGGCGGTGCTCGGCGACGCCGGCTACGTGGCGTACCCGCTGCCCGACGACCGCCTGGAGATCGTGGCGGTCGACGCGGAGACCGGCGCGCAGCGGTGGCGGAAGCAGACCGCCCGGCCGGCGGAGCAGTGGGACCGGATCGTCGCCGTGCCCGGCGGCCTGGCGGTGTTCGCCGACGCGATCGGCTCCGACACCCCGCGCGACCTGGAGCTGCGCGACGCCGGCTCCGGGGAGCTGCGGTGGCGGTGGTCGATCGGCGGCGACGACGAGGTGATCTTCGGCCGGGACGTGGCGGTGGTGGTGGACCAGGCCGTCGACCGGCTGGTCGGGCTGCGTATGCGCGACGGCACGGAGGCGTGGTCGCGGCCCAACCCGCGGACCGAGTCCGGCGACGGCAGCAGCACCGTGCTGCGGGTGGGCAGCGCGGAGGGGGCGGGCGGCCCGGCGTACGCGAACGGGGCGCCCCGCGACCCCTGGCGGGGCGAGGCGGACCGGCTGGTGCAGCTCGGCGCGGACCGCTCGGCCCGGCTGATCGACGTGACCAGCGGCTCGGTCGTGCGCGCCTGGACCTCCGTCGCCGACCGCGACGACCTCGTCGCCGCCCGGGACGACCGGCTCTACGTGGTCGACGACTCCGGCGGCCGGTACCGGCTGCTCGGGTACGACCTCACCCGGGTGGGCGAGCCCATGGTGCTGCACACCGCGCCGGACGACCGGCGGCGGGCCGAGGCGCTGGTGGCCTGCGGCGAGCACCGGGCGTGCCTGCTGGAGGTGCCGTCCGGCGAGGCGGACCGGACCGAGGTGGTGGCGGCCACCGAGGGCGACAAGGCGAAGCGCTGGCGGGCTCCGGGGGCGAAGGAACTGGTCCCGGTGGGCGAGCACCTGCTCGCCCTGCGGACGTACCCGGAGTCGGCGTCGACGCTGTTCGACCCGGACGGGCGGGCGGTGCTGGCCGACCGCCCCGGGGTGGCGGTGCGGCTCGACGGGGGCAACCTGCTCGTCTTCGCCGATCCGCTGAACGGCAGCGAGGCCGACCGCAGCGTCGCCGGGGTGGCCGTCGACGCCCCCAAGCCGGACGAGCTGGGCGAGCTCATGGACGTCCGCGGCGACTCCTGCTCGTGGAACACCGACGTGATCCTCTGCGCGGCGCAGAAGGACTTCGTCCTGTACCGCTTCGCGCAGTCGTGACGCCACCCGGGCCCCGTTTTCCGCCCTTTCGGCCCGGGTACGGCTGAGCGCATGGAGACGAACACGAAGGCGTACCTCGTCGGCGGCCCCCGCGACGGCAGCAGCCAGGACGCGGAGGGCCGGGCGCTGATCGAGGTCGAGATCGACGGCATGATGCACCGCTACGTCCGCACCACAAAGGAGCACGGCGCGGACGGGACGGTCTACAACTACGACGGCATGGTGGCCCCGGACGGCGGCGAGCCCGGCGTCGAGGACCCGCAGGCGCGGGTGGCCTCACCCCGGGCGGACGCCGAGGGGCACGGCGGAACCCACTGACCCGGTCGCCGGCCCTGCCGCCCGGCGCGGATGAACTCCCGTACGCGGGGTAAGCCGGCGCCGACCGACGGGAGGACGATCCGGTGTCGCGGCGGACCGCGACGCGACGAGCGGGGGCCGGGCGTGGCCCGGCCCCCGCACTGCGACCAGCACGGAGCCGGCACGGCCACGGGCGAGGTCAGCCGCCGGTGACCCAGTTCCAGGCGGACATCACCCACTCGGTCTGCCGCAGGTAGGCCACCCCCAGGCCCACGAGGAAGACCGCCGTCACGAGGTGGGCGCCGCGGGCGCTGCGTCGGATGCGCCCCAACTGCCGCTCCAGGATCACCCGGCCGAGCAGCCGGGACAGCCCGAACAACCCGACGGCGACCAGCAGGCTCAGCACGAACGTGAGCACGGGCGCGCCGAGGTTGCCCCGGCCGGAGATGGCCCAGATGCCCCAGCAGACGAACGCGAAGAGCCCGGCGGCGGCGCTCCACTCGCCGCCGACCCGTAGCTGCCCCAGGTGCCAGCTCAGGGGGCGGCGGGGCTGCGGCGCGTCGGACCAGTGCACGTCGCCGTGCCCGTCCGGGTGGACGGCGGAGAACTGCTCGGTACGCGGGGTGCGCGGCTGCCCCACGGAGGCCACGCCCCGGCGGAAGGCGTCGCGCTGGGGCGGCACCCCGACACCCGGCTGCGGTGGCACCTCCACGGTCCGCTCCGCCCACGGCTGTGTCTGGTCTGCCATCTCGCGCCCCTCCCCCTGACCGGTGCCGGCGTCGGCCCGCCCGCCATGTTCGAGGGTAGCCAGCCGGCAAATCGGTCGCCGACCCCGTACGGGTCGGGGCGGCCACAGGCGACGACGTATCGCCTGCCCCCCGATTCGGGGCGCGCGGTCGGGGCGGGCGCGGGAGTGGCGCGGGCGGTACTGTCGGCTGATGGGGGACGCGGAGCGACGGCGACGCCGGCTGAGGCACCACTCCGACGCCGAGCGGCGGGACGCCGAGGGACCCGACGCCACGACGGCCGGGGTGCACGACCCGGTGGAGCCGCCCCGACGCCAGGGCGGACCTGCCGTTGAGGACAGGGACGGCGAGCGGGGCCTGCGGGGCCTGGTCGGGTCCGGCTCCTCCCAGGTGGGGCCCAGCGCCGCGCTGCGGGCCCGCGACGCCGCCCGACCCACCGCAGAGGACCTGGCGGAGGCAGAGGCCCGGGTGGTGCTCGTCCGGCGCAACTGGGTGCCCCGCGAGGATCTGCCACGCCCCAACCGCTGACCGGCCGGGGCGGTCCGGTGGGCCGCCCCGGCGGGCCCGGTCAGGGCAGCTCGGGCAGTTCCCGGGTCTGCTCGTACGCGGCGACCTGCGCGATCCGGCGGGAGTGCCGCGGGTTGCCGGAGAACGGCGTGGCGAGGAACGCCTCCACGATGGCGGTCGCCTCGTCGAGGGTGTGCTGGCGGGCGCCGACGGCCACGACGTTGGCGTCGTTGTGCTCCCGGCCCAGCTGGGCGGTGTCCAGGTTCCAGGCCAGGGCCGCCCGGACCCCGGCGACCTTGTTCGCGGCGATCTGCTCGCCGTTGCCCGAACCGCCGATGACCACCCCGAGGCTGCCCGGGTCGGCCACCACCCGGGCGCCGGTGTGCAGGCAGAACGCCGGGTAGTCGTCGTCCGGGTCGAAGACGTGCGGGCCGACGTCGACCACCTCGTACCCCTGCTTGGCCAGGTGGTTGACCAGGTGCACCTTCAGCTCGAAACCGGCGTGGTCGGATCCCAGGTAGACGCGCATACCGCGCAGTCTGTCAGGCCGTCCTCCGCGACGCCGCGCGGGCGGCGTCGCGGAGGCGGATTCGTCACAGGGTCAGCGGATCTCGGCCGCCACCAGGCCCGCGCGGGCCTTCGGGGTGAACCAGGTGCTCTTGCGCGGCATCTTCTCCCGGGCCAGGTTCACCGCGACGAAGTCGTCCACGGTCACCGGGGCGACCAGCACCGCCAGCTCGGCCCGGCCCGCCTCGACCTCCCCGGTCAGCCAGCTCGCCGGGTAGTCGCCGCCGACGTAGGTGATCCGCTTGTCGCCCGGGTCGAGGCCGAGCGCGTCGCGCAGCAGCACCCGCTCCACCAGCGCGTGGTCGAGGTTCTCCAGCCGGCCACCGTCGACGTGCGGCAGGCGTACGGCGTACCCGCGGCCGGGGAGCCGCAGGTGGACGGTGCCGCCGGCCGCCGGAACCTCGACCGGCCCGTCGATCGGGGTCACCTCGGCGCCCGCGGCGCGGAGCCGGTCGAGCAGCTCGGCCGGGGACACGGTCAGCTCGCTGACCAGCCGGTTGTACGGCTGGATGGCCACGGAGGGCGGGGTGGTGACCACGGCCAGGAAGCGCGGCAGGTGGCCGGTCTGGGCGGCCAGGCTGCGGTGGTTGCCGTCGGCCACCACCAGCTCGCCGCCGCCGGCCAGCGCGGTCAGCTCGTCCTGCCCCGGGCCGGGGCCGACCAGCCAGATCGCGTGGGTGCGCCCGGCCTGGTCGACGTCGGTGGCGGCGGGCGCGCCGGCCGCCTCCGTCGCCGCGGCGAGCGCGGCGTGCAGCTCGTCGCCCCGGCCGGTCTGCAGCAGCAGGACGGGCGAGAGCAGGTGCCCGAGCGCGTCGGCGAGGGCGACCCGCTCCCGCACCTTGGCGATGAAGACGTCCTCGTTGCGGATGACCAGCCCGGGCTCGTCCGCGCTGGTGGAGATCTGGTCGGTGTCGACCATGGCCCACAGCCCGTACGCCGGCTCCTCCCCCGGCGCGGTGATCCGGTACAGGACCACGACCTGCTCGGCCGGCGTGTAGCTGCCGTCGGCCTTGGCCTCGGCCAGCCGGGCCACCGCGTCGGGCAGCGCGTCGAGGAACGAGCTGCCGAGGCTCCCGGGTGCCCGGTGCGGCATCTCGATACCGAGGGCACTGTGCGGGTTGGCCTCGATGATCGCGGTGATCTCCGCGTCGTCGGCGAACTCGTCGTAGTTCTGCGCGCCGGTGCCGCCAGTGGTGATCCAGGCCCGGGTGATCGGATGCACGACCGTCATGGCGACGACGCTACCGGCGGGCGGTGGTCCCGCGCGGCTGACCCCGCACCCGTCCACCAGATGAAAGGGAAGGGCCCCTTGCCAACGCCTGCGGTACCGGGGGAGCCCCGCTCACTCGTCGCTGCGGTGCCGCCCGCGGGCGACGGCCGCGGCGGCACGTACCGGGTCCGGCGCAGGCGTGCGTACCGGGATCGTCGCGGCGACCGGGTCGGCGGGCGGGGTCATCCGGGAGGTCGCCACCACCCGGGCCACGCCGACCACGATCGGGGGCGCCAGCAGGTCGACCATCTCGGCCGGCAGCGTCGGCCGTACGGATGGCCAGCGCTCCTCGGACACGGACCAGTACGTCGCGCCGGAGTCCCCGGTCGCCGCCCCGGCGGACGGGTGGTCGGACGTGCGACGGTGCTTGCTCATCGGTCTGCCTCCACGGCTGCCACTACGGCCCGGCGGGGCCACTGGCTGGGACATCCGGTGAAACGAGCCCCTCGCCGCCCCGGTGACGCCGCCCCGGCGCGCCACGTCCGGTCACCCGCCGCCCCCGCCACACTCGGGCGGGGACGGCGGCGAGGTGGCGAGAAGGCATCCTCTCCACCCCAGGCATCGGCAGGGGCCCTCAGTCGAAGATGGGGCCCAGCTCGCGGGAGCGCTTGAGCTCGTAGAAGCCGGGGGTCCCGGCCACCAGCAGGACGCCGTCCCACAGCCGGCCGGCCGCCTCGCCCCTGGGGCGCGGGGTGACCACCGGGCCGAAGAAGGCGACCTTTCCGCCGTCCGGGCCCGGGGCGTGGATGACCGGTGTCCCCACGTCGGTGCCGACCGGCCGCATGCCGGCCTCGTGGCTGGCGCGCAGCGCCTCGTCGTACCCGGTGCTCTCGGCGACGTCGGCCAGGTCGGGGTCGAGCCCGGCGTCGTTCAGCGCCGCCACGAGCACCTCCCGGCCCACCGGCTCCTTGCCGAGGTGGATCCGGGTGCCCAGCGCCGTGTACAGCTCGCGGACGGCGTCCTGGCCGTGCTTCTGCTCGACCGCGACGCAGACCCGCACCGGGCCCCAGCCCGTACGCATCGAGTCCTGGTACTTCTCGGGCAGGTCACGCCCCTCGTTGAGCACGGACAGGCTCATCACGTGGAAGCGGACGTCCACGTCCCGGACCTGTTCCACCTCCAGCAGCCAGCGGGAGGTGATCCACGCCCAGGGACAGATCGGGTCGAACCACATGTCGACGGTGACACGGTCGGTCACGGTGAGGTCCCTTTCGTCACGGGAGCGCCGGAGGGCGGCGCCTTTCCCTGATCCTCACCCCGGCGCGGATCGACTGATACCCGATTGAGAGCGTGACCTCGACCACCGTGAAGCGTCCTCGCGTGGAAGGATCGGAGCCGACCGGCCGCCACGAGCGGGCGGCGGGCTGACGCCGCGGCGGCGTACGGCGAGAGTGGGATGGAGACGAACAGTGCCGGGAGTGCGCAACCTGACCCAGGTCGAGGCCACCGAGCGGGCCCGCCTGCTTGAGGTGACCGGGTACGACATCAGTCTGGACCTGTCGACCGCCGTCCTGGCGGCCGACGGTCACACCTTCCGGTCCGTGACCGAGGTCCGGTTCCGCTGCACCGAGCCGGGGGCCACGACCTTCATCGAGGCGGCCGCCGAGTCGGTGCGCTCGGCGACGCTGAACGGCGCCCCGGTGGACGTGTCCGGCTGGTCGGCCGAGAAGGGCCTGACCCTGACCGACCTGGCCGCCGAGAACGTCCTCGTGGTGGACGCGGACTTCGCGTACTCCAACAGCGGGCAGGGGCTGCACCGCACCGTCGACCCGGTCGACGGGGAGACCTACCTCTACAGCCAGTTCGAGACGGCGGACGCGCAGCGGGTGTACGCGTGCTTCGACCAGCCCGACCTGAAGAGCGTCTACACCTGGCACGCCACCGTCCCCGACCACTGGCGGGTCGTGTCGAACATGCCGGTCGAGCGCGAGGAACCGGCCGGCGAGGGGCTCAGGACGCTGCACTTCCGCGAGTCGGTGCGGATGAGCACGTACATCACCGCGCTCTGCGCCGGGCCGTACCACGAGGTGCGGGACAGCCACGACGGCATCGACCTGGGGGTGTACTGCCGGGCCTCGATGGCGCAGTACCTGGACTCCGACGACCTGTTCCTCATCACCAAGCAGGGCTTCGACTTCTTCCACGAGCAGTTCGGGGTGCGCTACCCGCTGCCCAAGTACGACCAGCTCTGGGTGCCGGACTTCAACGCCGGCGCGATGGAGAACTTCGGCTGCGTCACGCACGCCGAGTCGCACTACATCTTCCGCTCGCAGGTCACCGACTTCGAGTACGAGCAGCGGGCCAACACGATCCTGCACGAGCTGGCCCACATGTGGTTCGGCGACCTGGTCACCATGCGCTGGTGGAACGACCTGTGGCTGAACGAGTCGTTCGCCGAGTGGGCCAGCCACTGGTGCAACGCCAACGCCACCCGGTTCACCGACGCCTGGACGACGTTCCTGTCGATCCGCAAGAACTGGGGCTACCGGCAGGATCAGCTCTCCTCCACCCACCCGGTCTACTGCGAGATGCCGGACCTGGAGGCGGTCGAGGTCAACTTCGACGGCATCACGTACGCCAAGGGCGCGAGCGTGCTCAAGCAGCTCGTCGCGTACGTCGGCGAGGAGCCGTTCCTGGCCGGGCTGCGGGCGTACTTCGGCAAGCACGCGTGGGGCAACGCCACCTTCGACGACCTGCTGTCCGAGCTGGAGGCCGCCTCGGGCCGGGAGCTGCGCAAGTTCGCCGCGCAGTGGCTGGAGACGGCCCAGGTCAACACGCTGCGCCCCGAGGCGACGATCGGCGCCGACGGCGGCTACGAGCGGGTGGTGGTCCACCAGGAGGCGCCCGCCGGACACCCGACGCTGCGTACCCACCGCATCGGCGTGGGCCTGTACGACCTGGTTGACGGCCGGTTGGTCCGCCGGGAACGGATCGAGGCGGACGTGACCGGCGAGCACACCGAGCTGACCGCGCTGCGCGGCGTGCGCGCGGCGGACGTGCTGCTGCTCAACGACGACGACCTGACGTACACCAAGCTGCGGCTGGACGAGCGGTCGATGGCCACGGTGGTGCAGCACATCGCCGGCTTCGAGTCGTCGCTGGCCCGCGCGCTGTGCTGGACGGCCGCGTGGGACATGCTCCGCGACGCCGAGCTGGCGGCCCGGGACTTCGTCGCGCTGGTGCTGGCCGGGCTGCCCGCCGAGTCCGACATCAACCTGGTCACCGCCATCCTGCGGCAGCAGGTGCCCGTCGCCCTCAACCTGTACGCCGACCGGGCCTGGGCGCCGACCGGCTGGGCCGAGCTGGCGCGTACGACCAGGGCCACCCTCGCCACCGCCGAGCCGGGCAGCGGGCTGCAGCTGGCGTGGGCCCGGGCGTACGTGTCGGCGGCCCGCTCGGCGGAGGACCTGGCCGCCGTGCGGGGCTGGCTCGACGGCGTCGACGTGCCGGCCGGGCTGGCCATCGACACGGAGCTGCGCTGGTCGATCGTCCAGTCGCTGGTGGCGAACGGGGCCGCCGGCCCCGCCGAGATCGAGGCCGAGCTGGCCGCCGACCGCACGGCCAGCGGCGAGCGGGAGGCCGCGTACGCCCACGCGCTGGTGCCGACGCCGGAGAACAAGGCCGCCGTGTGGGCGCAGCTCACCGGCCCCGAGGCGCTGCCGAACTGGCGCAACCGGGCACTGCTGCAGGGCTTCGGCCCGTCGATGCAGGCCGAGCTGGTCGCCCCGTACCGGGAGCGGTACTTCGCCGTGGTGGACCAGGTGTGGGCGCAGCGGGACAGCGAGCCGGCGCAGGAGTTCGTGCAGCTGGCGTACCCGACGCAGCAGGTCTCGGAGGAGACCGTCGGGATGACCGACGCCTGGCTGGCCGCCGAGGGCCACCCGGCGCCGCTGCGCCGGCTGGTCGCCGAGGGCCGCGACGGCGTCGTCCGCGCCCTGAAGGCGCGCGCCCGGGACGCCCGGGGCGCCTGAGAGGGGAGTACGCGGCCGGGGCCGGCGCGAGCGGAAGCCCGCACCGGCCCCGCGCCGTTATGGTTGCCCGAGGAGGTGGACGTGATGGCGCAGCCGCGGTACGAGTGGCGCCCACCGGAGCGAGGCTGGCGGGAGCAGGACCTGTTCGACCTGCCCGAGGACGGGAACCGCTACGAGATCATCGACGGCAGCCTGCACGTGACCCCACCGGCCGGACCGGACCACCACGAGCTGGCGGACGACATCCGGATGGCCCTGCGCCAGGCGGCGCCGGCCGGCTGGCGGGTGATCCGGGAGATCGGGGTACGGGTGCCGGGCGGCAACCTGATCCCCGACGTGACGGTGCTCACGCCGGACGCCCCGCGGGGCCGGATGTGGGCGGAGGCCGGCGACGTCGCGCTCGTGGTCGAGGTGGAGTCACCGGGCAGCCGGCGCCACGACCGGTTCACGAAGCCGGCCCTCTACGCGGAGGCGGGCGTGGCCGCCTACTGGCGGGTGGAGCGGGGCGACTTCGGCCCCGTCGTCTACCGCTACGAGCTGGCCAAGGGCGACCACTACCAACTGCTCGGCACCGTCGGGCCGGACGACCCGGCGCGGGTCACCGAGCCCTGGCCGATGACGCTCGACCCGAGCGCCTGGCCCCGCTGACCGGACGACGACACCCGGCCCGCCGTGGCGGACCGGGTGTCGTGTGGTCGTCCGATGGGAAGGGGTGCCTTCTCCACCGCGGGCGTTGAGAAGGGGCCCTTCCTTGCGCCTCAGCCCTTGCCGGCGTGGCTGGCCAGCTGGTCGAGGCCGTTGATGATGCCGCCGGCCAGGTCGCCGCCGCCGAAGGCGGCCACCATGGACAGCGCCGCCAGCCGGGCGTACGTGTCCGGGATGCGCTTGCGGGCGTGCCGGCCGGTGACGATCTCCAGCTGGCGCTGGTTGGGCGACACGGCGATCAGCACCGACCGGTCGGGCTCGGCGAGCTGGCGGTGCAGCCGCTGGGCGTGGTCGCGGATCGGCTCGTCGAGCCCGCCGACGTAGACCGAGAAGACCAGCCCGGTCCCCTGGTCGGCCAGGCGGAGCGCCTCGTCGATGCGCAGCAGCTGACGGGTCGAGAACGGCCCGTCGAGCACCTCGGGCGGGTTGACCAGCCCGGCCTGCTTCTCACCAACGGTCACTTGCGCCTCCGGTTCCACCCGCCGGCGCCTCGACGCCGGCCTTCTCAAGCTTGTGGCTGGTCAGCGCCGGCGCCTGCGCGCCCGCGGCCAGCGCCGCGCCGGCCGAGTCAGCCAGCTGCTCCGGACGGCCGAGGAACCAGACCGGAGTGAACTCGAAGGGCCGGCCCGGCCGGTAGCGCTTGGTGCCGCCACCCTTGCCCCGGCCACCGGCGAACGCCAGCGCGGTGATCACCAGCACCGTGGCGGCCGGGATGCCGACGTAGATCAGCAGCGTGTCGGTAACAGACAATCCCAACGCCCCCAGGCGGAAAGAGAGACCAGGAATCCCCGGGTCGAGTGGACGATCATGAGGCCGGCCGCCCGACTCCGCTCGTATTCACGTTAGCGGAGTCGACGGCCCGCCAAATTGCGGGGTGGCGATCCCACCCGTCACTCACGTGCTCAAGCTGCGCGGCGACGGCGATCAGGGACGCGTCGTCACCATAGGAACCGGTGAGCAGGACACCGACGGGCAGGCCCTCCGCGGTACGCCCGAGCGGCAGGGAAACGGACGGCTGCCCGGTCACGTTGAACACCGCACAGTACGGCGAGAACCGCCGCTGCCGGTCGAAGTCGGTCTCGGGGTCGCCGTCGGCGGTGAACCACCCGACGGGCGCCTGCGGTGCGGCGAGCGTCGGGCAGAGCAGCAGGTCACAGCCCGCGGTGCGGCGGGCGGCCAGGCGTACCTGCGCCTGGAGCTCACCCAGCGTGCCCATCAGCGCGCCGGCCGAGATCGCCGCGCCCCGGGAGCGCAGGTACCGGGTCAGCGGCAGCAGCCGGCTCTCCCCCTCGGCCGCGACCGGGGTGAGCGCCAGGACGTACCAGACGGTCTCGAACAGCGGCCACACCTCGGGGCCGAGCGGCGCGGACACCTCGACCACCTCGTGGCCGGCCGCGGCGAGCAGCGCGGCGGCGTGGTCGACGGCGGCGACGCAGTCGGGGTGGACCGGCTCGTCGGCGAGCATCGGGGCGGTGAACCGGCCGACCCGCAGCCGGCCGGGCGCGGCCCGCCGCGCCGCGCCCAGGTAGCCGCCGTCGGGCGCGGCCGGCGGCAGGTAGGGCTCGCCGGGCACCGGCGCCGCCATGACGTCCAGCAGCGCGGCGACGTCGGCGACGGTACGGCCCAGCGGCCCGTTGATCGGCAGGCCGAACGCCCCGGAGCCGAGCGGCCCGCCGGAGACCACGCCCCGACTCGGCTTGTAGCCGACCAGGCCGCACAGGGAGGCGGGAATGCGCAGCGACCCGCCGCCGTCGGAGCCCTGGGCCAGCGGCACCAGCCCCGCCGCCACCGCCGCCGCGGCCCCGCCGCTGGACCCGCCCGCCGTGTACGCGAGGTGCCACGGGTTGCGGGCCGGCGGCGCGACCAGCCCCTCGGAGTACAGCGAGCAGCCCAGCTCGGAGGTGGTGGTCTTGCCGAGGCTGACCAGCCCGGCGGCGCGCATCAACCGGACGACGTCGGCGTCGATCGGGGGCACCAGGTCGGCGAAGGCCGCCGAGCCGAACGTGGTGCGCACCCCCGCGGTGAGGGTGAGGTCCTTGATCGCGGTCGGCACGCCGTGCAGCGGGCCGCGCCCCTCGGCGGGCGCCGCGTCGGCGGCCCGCGCCGCGTCGAGGGCCAACTCCGGGGTGACCGTGACGAACGCGCCCACGGTGTCGGCGAGCGCGTCGACCCGGGCGAGGTGATGCGCGACCAGCTCCACGCTGGACAGTTCGCCCCGCGCGATCGCGGCGCCCTGCTCCAGCGCGGTCAGGTCGTGCGGCTCACCCACCTCGCCATCCTGCCCCGTACGACGGCTCTGGTCACCGTTCGACACGACAGGTCAAGCGGTTACGTGAGGGTGCCAGCCGGCGCCACCCACTCGGATCGAGGGCCGCCCACGTCCTCGATGAGATCGAAGTCGCGGTCGTAATGCAGGACGACGGCAGAGTATTCGGCGGCGGCTGCGGCCACCGTGAGGTCGACCGGACTCGCGGCACGATGGTATCCGCGGGCTGCCAGAGCTAGCTGCATATCTCGCGCGCGGGTAGCCACCGCCGCCGTGACCGGTAGATCGATCATGAGCTGGGTACACCGGGTACGGATCGCTACCGCGTCGCGAAAGTCACGCGCGCTTCGCCCGTCCTCCAGATCGAGCGGGAGGCATGTGGCGGCGAGCCCTTCCGTGAGGATGGCCACGATCCGCTTCTTCACGAGCGGCTGGCGGAGGCGACCCCACGCGGAGGTGTCTATGAGGTAAAGGCCGGCGGGAGGATTCACGCCGCGTCCTGTCGGCCCTCGGGGGTCTTGTCACTCTCCAGCAGGCCGGTCCAGTCCCGGTCGATCGACAGCAGCTCGTGAATCGCTTCCAGCCGCTCACCACGTTCCGCCACCAGCCGCAGGGCGGCGTGGATGGTGTCCTTCTTGCTCTTGGTGCCCAGCTCACGCCGAGCTCGTTCGAGCAGATCATCATCAAGATCGATAACAGTCCTCACGAGCCAACTATATACTCAATGACGGCTCGTATATATTCGACGGGCCGAGGAAGCGGAGGGCGTTGGCGGACAGCAGCTTGTCGCGCTGACCGTCGGTGAGGAAGTCGGACCGGCGGACCACGTCGCCGACCGGCCGCTCCCCCAGCGGGTACGGGTAGTCGCTGCCGACCAGCACCCGGTCCTCCCCCATCGTGTCGACCAGCAGCCGCAGCGCGGCCGGGTCGAACACCACGGAGTCGACGCAGAACCGGTCGACGTAGGCGCTGGGCGGGGCGCTGGAGGCGCCGCGTACCAGGTCGCCCCGGCGGCGCCAGGCGTTGTCGGCCCGGCCCAGCCAGAACGGGAAGCTTCCCCCGCCGTGCGCGAAGCAGATCCGCAGCGAGCGCGGCACCCGGTCGAACACGCCGCCGAGGATCAGGGCCAGCACCGACAGGTGCGTCTCGGCGGGCATCCCGGTCAGCCAGCGGGCCATCCAGCGGTCCAGCCGGGGGCCGCCCGGCATGTCCCACGGGTGCACGAAGACCGGCGCGCCCACCTCGGCGCAGTGCTGGAGGAACGTGACGATGCCCGCGTCGTCGAGGTCGCGGTCGCCGACGTGGTTGCCGATCTCCACCCCGGCGTGCCCGGCCGCCAGGCAGCGGTCCAGTTCGGCGCAGGCCGCGTCCGGGTCCTGCAACGGCACCTGGCAGAACGGCACGAGGCGGCCGGCACCGCCCGCGGTGACCTCCAGGGTCAGGTCGTTGAAGATCCGGGCCACCCTGACCGCCTGGCCCGCCAGGCGGTCGTAGGAGAAGAACACCGGCGTCGGGGAGACCACCTGCACGTCCACGCCGTCCGCGGCCATGTCGGCGAGCCGGACCGCCGGGTCCCAGCACTGCGCCCCCACCGGGCGGAACTCGGTCTCCCCCACCATGATCATGGCGGCCCGCTCGGAGTCGACGCGCAGCCAGGGCCAGCCGGACCCGCCGCACGCCGCGCCGAGGTCCGGCCACCCCTTCGGTACGACGTGCGTGTGCACGTCGACGACCGGTGCCCCCATCAGCCCTTGCCCGGGTGCAGCGCGCCGCAGTCGGCGCAGGTGCGCGCCTTCTCGTCGGCGTAGAACGCCCCGAAGACCGGGGGCAGGTCGGCGGCGATGTCGCGGACCTGCAACTCCACCTCGTGCACCTTGTGCCCGCACTCCGGGCAGTACCACTGGAACTTCTCCAGCGTGCCCTCCTCACGGACCCGCTCGACCACGACGCCGATCGAGCCGGGCTCGGGCCGCTGCGGCGAGTGCGGGGTGTTGCGCGGCAGCATCCACATCTGGCCCTCGCGCACGTGCACCGTACGCGGCCCCTCCGGGGTCATCAGGTTGACGTGCATGTTGCCCTTGACCTGGTAGAAGAACTCCTCGTACGGGTCGACGTGGAAGTCGGTGCGCTGGTTCGGCCCGCCGACGACCATGACGATGAAGTCGTCTCCGCCCGGGAACATCTCCTTGTTGCCCACGGGCGGCTTCAGCAGGTGCTGGTTCTCGGCGATCCACCCGGGAAAACTGAACGGCTCGGCGATCTCGCTCACGACTGACCTCCTGTGGGTGCGACGGCCACGGCCTGGATCTCGATCAGCAGGTGCGGGTGCGGCAACTGGTGCACCGCCACGGTGGTGCGGGTGGGCCCGGTGGCGTCGAAGAACTCGGCCCACACCTCGTTGTAGCCCCCGAAGTCGTTCATGTTGACCAGGTACGTGGTGACCTGTACGAGATCCGACAGGTCGGCGCCGACCGAGCGCAGCAGGTCCCGCACGTTCTCGATCACGGCCCGGGTCTGCACCCGGATGTCCAGGTTGGTCGTGCCCAGCTCGTCCACCTCGACGCCGGCGAACGTGTTGTCGGGGCGGCGGGACGACGTACCGGAGACGAAGACGAACCCGCCAGCAACCTTGACGTGCGGAAACGCCCCCCGCGGCACGGCCTTCCCCGCGACGACCCTGGCACCGTCACCCATGACGACGACCCGGCGCCGACGGGAGCACCGCGACCACGACGGGGTTCCGGGCAGCCCAACCGGCGCAGGGATCAAGCCTGACCGCCCGGAGCCGGTT
>NZ_JBDPMC010000083.1:0-26828 GCF_039871625.1 Micromonospora sp. B11E3
CCCGCCCGAACCCACCAGCGCCACCGACATGGCGGGGTCCGAGCGTGGGAGGGTCAGTCGCCCAGGGGGCTGGCGGAGACGGCGGCCACGCCCTCCAGGTAGCCGCGGGCCCGCTCGGCCTTCGGATAGCGCCCGACCAGCGCCCAGAACCGGGCGTTGTGGCTGGGCACGATGAGGTGGACCAGCTCGTGGAGCAGGACGTAGTCGATCACCCAGTCCGGCATGTCCTGGAGCCGGTGCGAGATGCGGATGGTGCGGTCAGCCGGGGTGCAGGAGCCCCAGCGGCCGTTCTGGTTGGTCACCCAGCGGACGCTGACCGGCACGGCCCGGGTGCCGTGGTCGGGCAGGTAGAGCGCGATCAGTCGGCTGGCTCGGCCGAGCAGTTCCTCGTCGGAGCGGGCGAGCCGCCCCTCCCGCGCCTCCAGCCGGGCCAGCATCCGGTCGACCCACTCGCTCTCCTCGGCCCGGGAGAACTGGTCGGGGATGAGCACCACGACGCGTTCCCCGTCGCGGTAGGCGGACACCGTGCGTCGCCGGCGCTGGCTGCGCCGTACCTCGACGACCGGCTTCCGCGCGCCTGCCATCAGCGGGCCGCGCGGCCTCGGAATGCTGTCACGAAGGAAAGCTAATGGGTACTGACCAGGGGTCCGCAAGGGTCAACACCACGACACGCGCCCAGAAAGTCATGGTTGGTGCCGGCTAGTCCCGAAAAAAATCCTTGCGGACCGTCACCGCGCGGCCCCACCCGCCGTCGCGCGGCGGCGGTCGACCGGGTCGCGTCCTCCTCGGCACACCGTAGGTGATCGCGTCGCCGGCGACCCCCTCGGGGGCCACCTGCGGGGCATCTGTAGGGGTTCACCCGGCGTGTCCCCGCCAAACTGACTTATCCGACCTAATTCGGCATGCACACTCTCGACGTCGACTTGCTCACAGTGGCGAAGCACAGCTGACATGGAACCCCCCACACCTGGGTAGGGTCCGCGGACTAGCGGTCACGAGGGTGGCCGCGGAGAAGACCCAGCGCCGGCGCCCCCCGTGGCCCGCCGCCGGGCGACCCCGCCGGAACCGGATTGACCGGCGGAAGAGACGAGGAGGGCACCGTGGCCGACCAGGCCCAGACCTACAACGGTTACTGCGTCAAGTGCAAGGAGAAGCGGGACTTCGAGGGTCGCATCGAGGTCTCGAAGACCGGGATGAACATGGCCAAGGGCAAGTGTCCGGTGTGCGGCACAACAGTGAACCGCATCCTGGGCAAGGCGAAAGTCTGACCGTACGTACCGGTCCGGGGGAGGGGTGGCGACGGCCGGCCCTCCCCCGTCGCGTCGGCGGGGCCTTCCGTCGCGTCGCGTCGGCGGGCCCGGGGACGGGTCGGGTCGGGTCGGCGGGTCCGGGGACGGGTCGGGTGAGGTGTCGGCTGCCCGACACAGGTTACCGGCCGGTTGTGGATAACCCGGCAAATCCTGTGGACAGCCCTGGACAGGGCGGTGCCCACCTGTGGACAACGATCGACGGACAGCAGGGAAGCGGTCACGATTCGTCGTCATGAGCCCTGCCGCGCTGCCCCGCCCCGCCCTGCTTCCCGGCCTGACCCGTCTCTGGCGGAACCGGCACACCCTCCAGCTCGGGCTGGAGCCGGGCCGCGCCGTCCTGGTCGAGGTGGCCCATCCCCGCGCCGTCCGGGTGCTCGACCTGCTCGACGGCACCCGCAGCGAGCGCATGGTCCTGGCGCACGCCGCCGAGGTCGACGTACCGCCCGACGAGGCGCGCGGGCTGCTCGACGCGCTGCGCGGCGCCGGGCTGGTCGTACCCGCGCACACCCTGCTGCCCCGCGACCTGGCCGGCCCGGCGCGCAGCCGGCTCGCCGCGGAGGCCCGGGCGCTCGCCCTGTCCGCGCGCGCCCTGCCCGGGACGCCCGCCCAGGTGCTGCGGCGGCGCCGTGCCGCTCGCGTGCTGGTCACCGGCGGCGGCCGGCTCGGCGCGCCGGTCGCCGTGGCGCTCGCCCAGGCCGGGATCGGGCACGTCGATCCGGACCTGTCCGGGCCGGTACGCCCGGCGGACCTGGTCGGCACGGGCCTGGCCGCCGCCGACCTGGGCCGCCCGCTCGCCTCGGCGGTCCGCGCCGCGGTGCACCGGGCCGCCCCCGGCACCGCCACCCACCCGCTGCGGCGGGTCCGCCCGGACCTGGTGGTCCGGCTGGGCGTCGACCGGCCGGCGGCGCTGCTCGCGGCCGGATTCGCCCAGCGCCGCCAGCCGCACCTGCTGCTCGGCCTGTGGGAGGGGGTGCCCGTGGTCGGCCCGCTGGTGCGCCCGCCGGCCGGCCCGTGCCTGAACTGCGTCGACCTGCACCGCGCCGACCGGGACCCGGACTGGCCGGCGCTGGCCGCCCAGCTCGCCGCCGACGCCGGGGACCAGCCGTGCGGTACGGCGACCCTGCTCGCCGCGGTCGCGTACGCCGCCGCGGAGGCCCTGACCCACCTCGACGGCGGCGCGCCGGAGACGCTGGGCTGCGCGGTGGAGGTCACCGCCCCGGGGCGGCTGCGTCGGCGTACCTGGCCGCCCCACCCGTCCTGCCGGTGCGCGGGCCGGCGCTCGTGACGGCCCCGAACGCGGGCACGGCGGACCCAGCCAGGCCGGCGAGCAGCCGCGAGGCCCCCGAGTCGGTAACAATGGCCGGGTGACCGACATCCCGCGCCGGGCCGTCTCCCGGACCGCCAAGCTCGCCGCTCTGCCGCTCGGCTTCGCCGGTCGGACCGTCCTCGGCATGGGTAAGCGCGTCACGGGCCTCGCCTCCGACGTGATTTCCGCCGAGATCCAGCAGCGCACCGCCGAGCAGCTGTTCAGCGTGCTGGGCCAGCTCAAGGGCGGGGCGATGAAGTTCGGTCAGGCGCTGTCGGTCTTCGAGGCGGCCCTGCCGGAGGAGATCGCCGCCCCCTACCGCCAGGCCCTCACCAAGCTCCAGGAGGCGGCCCCGCCGCTGCCCGCCGCCACCGTGCACAGGGTGCTCGCCGAGCAACTGGGCCCGGACTGGCGAAACTTCTTCGTCTCCTTCGACGACAAACCGGCCGCTGCGGCCAGCATCGGGCAGGTGCACCGGGCGGTGTGGCGGGACCCGGACGGCATTCCGCGCGACGCGGCCGTCAAGATCCAGTATCCGGGCGCGGGCGACGCGCTGCTCGCCGACCTGAAGCAGCTCTCCCGGCTCGGCGGCATGTTCCGGGCGTTCCAGCCCGGGCTGGACGTCAAGCCGCTCCTGGCCGAGCTGCGGGAACGGATCACCGAGGAGCTGGACTACGAACTGGAGGCCGAGTCGCAGCGGGCCTTCGGCACGGCGTACGCGGACGATCCGGAGATCTTCATCCCGGCGGTGCTCGCGGCGACCCCCCGGATCCTGGTCACCGAGTGGGTCGAGGGCGTACCGCTGGCCGACATCATCCGCGAGGGCACCGAGGAGCAGCGCGACGAGGCCGGTCGGCTGATGGCGATCCTGCACCTGTCGGCACCGATGCGCGCCGGCCTGCTGCATGCCGACCCGCACCCGGGCAACTTCCGGCTGCTGGCCGACGGACGGCTCGGCGTCATCGACTTCGGCGCGGTGGCCCGAATGCCCGAGGGGACGCCCGAGCCGATCGGCCGGTTGGCCGGGCTGGCGCTGCGCGGCGAGGCGGACGCGGTCGTCGAGGGGCTGCGCGAGGAGGGCTTCGTCAGCGGGACGGAGCCGATCGACGCCCAGGCCGTGCTGGACTACGTCCGGCCGATGCTCGACCCGGTGGCCACCGAGGAGTTCCGCTTCACCCGGGCCTGGCTGCGGGCCGAGGCGGCCCGGCTGGCCAGCCCGCGGTCGCCGGCGTACCAGTTGGGGCGGCAGCTCAACCTGCCCCCGTCGTACCTGCTGATCCACCGGGTGACGCTCGGCTCGATCGGCGTGCTCTGCCAGCTGAACGCCAAGGCGCCGTACCGCGCGATCCTGGAGCGCTGGCTGCCGGGCTTCGCCCCGGTGGGCTGACCGAGAGAACCGGTGGGCCGACGGAGAGAACCGGCGGGCCGAGCCGGGAGGACCGGCGGGCCGGTCCGCGAACGAACGGGCCGGCCCGGTGAAGCGACGCGGGGGCGCGCCGGCCGGTCGGCCGGCGTGCCCCCGCGCGTGTCGTGGTTCGGTTACAGGACGCCCAGGTCGCGGGCCGCTCGGGTGCGGCCGCTCGCGGCGACGGTACGGGCGGATCGGGTTGCCTCAGTGCTCGTGGTGGTGCCAGCCTGAGGCCGGGGCATTCGGGCCCGGGACAACGCTTCGTTGAGTAGTTGCATCTCGACGGCTCCGTTGGGCAGGTGCAGCATCTCTCTCAGCTTTCTCGCGGCCGGTGTGGCACCGGCGGGGTCGTACGGATCGGGGTTGTCAGGCAGCCAGCCGGACCGCGTTGCGCTTCTGGGACAGCCCACTGGCTGCCAGGCGCGCCTCGGCCTCGACCTTCAGCGCGGCGTCACGCGCGACGTCCTCCTTGCGCGGACGGCCCCGGGGCCGCTTGCGCGGGACGACCGCGCCACGCTCGAAGATCTCGCCGCCCCAGACGCCCCAGGGCTCGGCCCGCTCGACCGCGCCAGCGAGGCACTCGACGCGCAGCGGGCAGTCCCCGCAGAGCGACTTGGCCAGCTCGAGCTCGGTGGGCGAGTCGGAGAACCACAGGTCGGGGTCGAACTTCCGGCAGGGCAGGTTCGCCTCCAGCTCGACGCTCACGTCGAGAGGGGCCAACGCCAGACTCATCTCCCGGTCACCTCTCTCTCACTTCGATCTCGTGGATCGGATTTCCGACGTACTTCGACGGGACAAAAACTGAGGCCGCGGATCCCGGTGTGCGGGTTCCGCGGCCTCGAGGTGAGCCGGTGGCCTGATGATCAGACCGGTCTACCTCGAGGTGGAACGCCGCGGACATCCGTGCGCTTGTTGGCGCCGCCGATGCCCATGCCCGTGAAGCCGCTGGTCCCCTCGATTCCGCTCGGTGCGGTCGCGAGGATCAGCTCGGCCTGATCCTGGACCTGGTGCACCTGCGGAACCGACGGTCGGGCGGCAAGGGCCACCCGGACAGCCGACAGTGGAGCGAAGGCGGCAGGTAGCGCCGCCGGACGCTCATAGGTGAAGATCTCCATCGGTGCCACCCCCCTCACGTTCCTCGAAAGCCGACTGGTCCCGCACCCCGTGAGCAGCGCGAATGGCGCCGCTCGCGTGGTGTGTCCTGAGGCTATTCCTCGCCCGGGGGCGAGGGCAAACGAATTTACGGCTCGATTTTGAAAGTTTTCTCCGGGCAGACGTCGTCGACCGCCGCGCCCCCCACCAGGGCCAGCACCGGCTCGCCGTACAGGCCGAGCTTGCGGGGCCCGATCCCGGCGATCGCGATCAGCTCCTCGGGCCGGGCGGGCCGCCGTTCCGCCAGCGCGGTGATGGTGGCGTCGGTGAACACCACGTACGCCGGGACCTTCTGCGCGCCGGCCACCCGGGCCCGCCACTCGCGCAGCCGCTCGTACAGGTCCTGATCGATGTCGGACGGGCAGGTGGGGCAGCGGCCCAGCTTGCGGTCCGGGCCGGCGAGCAGGGTCGCGCCGCAGATCCGGCAGGAGACGACCTGCGGGCGGCGGCGCTCCCCGCGCCGGGCGACCGCCGCCGCGCCGGCCCGCTCCGTCCCGCCGCCGGTGCGGTCGAGCTGGGGCAGGAACCGGGAGGGCCGCCGGGCCCGCCCGCCCGGCGAGCGGGCCACCGCGTACGACAGCCAGAGCCACTCGCGGGCCCGGGTGATCCCGACGTAGAGCAGCCGACGCTCCTCCTCGACCTGGTCGGGCGTGCGCGCGTACGACGTGGGCAGGGTGCCCTCGGAGAGGCCGACGAGGAACACCGCGTCCCACTCCAGGCCCTTCGCGGAGTGCAGTGACGCCAGGGTCACCCCCTCCACCGTCGGCACGTGCTGGGCGGCGGCCCGCCGGGCCAGTTCCTCGTTGAAGTCGGCCAGGGTCACCGGGCGCTCCACGGCGGCGGCCTCGCCGATCGGCAGCACCGGTGCCTGCCTTTCGCTCGCGACTGCGGGGCTCGCAAGCTCACTCCTCGCGCTCGCCGACGGCGTGGCCGCGTACTCCTCGGCGAGCTGGACCAGCGCGGCGAGGGCCTCCCAGCGCTCCCGGGCGGCCCCGCCCGCCGGGGCGGTGTCCGGCGCCCAGCCGACCGCCGACAGCCCCTCCACCACGGCGTCCCGCAGCGGGGTCTCCCCCGGGATCGCGCGGGTCGCGGCCCGCAGCGCCACCATCGCCTGGCGCACCTCGGCCCGCTCGAAGAACCGCTCGGCGCCCTGCACCACGTACGGCACCTCGGCCTCGGTGAGCGCCTTCTCGTACGCCTCGGACTGCGCGTTGGTGCGGAACAGCACGGCGATCTCCCGGGCCGGGGTGCCGCCGTCGACCAGGGCCCGGCAGCGGGCCGCCACGGCGGCGGCCTCGGCCGGCTCGTCGGTGAAGATCCGCAGCTCGGGCTCCGGGCCGGGCGGGCGTTGGCCCCGCAACTCCAGCCGCAACCGCGCCTCGGTGCCCCGGGCCTGGGAGATCACCGCGTTGGCCAGCCCGACCACCTGCGGGGTGGACCGGTAGTCGCGGACCAGCCGGACCACCGTCGCGTCGCGGTGCCGGCGCGGGAAGTCGACCAGGTACGCCGAGGTGGCCCCGGTGAACGAGTAGATGGTCTGGCTGGCGTCGCCGACGACGGTCAGGTCGTTGCGGCCGCCGAGCCACGCCTCCAGCAGCCGCTGCTGCAGCGGGTTGACGTCCTGGTACTCGTCGACCACGAAGTGCCGGTACTGGGCGCGGACCTGCTCGGCGACGTCCGGGTGCTCCTCGATGCCCCACACCGCCGCGCGCAGCATGTCCTCGAAGTCGATCACCCCGTTGGCCCGCTTGAGCCGCTCGTACGCCGTGAAGACCTCGGCCACCTTCGCGGGCTCGTGCGGCGTCTCGCGCAGCGCCTTGGCCGCCGCGACGACGTACTCTCCCGGCTCGACCAGGGACGACTTGGCCCACTCGATCTCCCCGGCCAGGTCCCGGGCGGCGGCCCGGTCGGTCCGCAGCCCGGCCCGGGCGGCGGCCAGGGTGACCAGGCGGACCTTGCTGTCCAGCAGTTCCGGCATGGCCCGCCCCTGGAGCAGGCGCGGGGCGAAGTAGCGCACCTGACGCAGGGCGGCGGCGTGGAACGTGCGCGCCTGCACACCGGCCACCCCCAGCGCGGTGAGCCGGCTGCGCATCTCGGCGGCGGCCCGGGCGGTGAAGGTCACCGCGAGCACGTGCCGGGGGGAGACCTGGCCGGTGAGCGCCCGGTGGGCGATCCGCGAGGTGATCGCCCTGGTCTTGCCGGTGCCGGCGCCGGCGAGGATGCACACCGGGCCGGCCGGGGCGGTCACCGCGGAGCGCTGCTCCGGGTCGAGCCCGGCGAGCACCCGCTCCGCCGCTGAGTGAACCCCCACAGCGTGGAATCATGTCAGCTCCGGCCGATGTTGCAGCGGTTAGCCTGGCCTGACTGGCCGGGGCGCACGGATCTTGGAGGACCAGATCATGTTGACGATGTATTCCACGCCGTGGTGCGGCTACTGCCACCGGCTCAAGTCGCAGCTCGACCGGGAGGGCATCGCGTACGAGGTGGTCGACATCGAGCAGGACACGAAGGCGGCGGAGTTCGTGATGAGCGTCAACGGCGGCAACCAGACCGTCCCGACGCTGCGTTTCGCCGACGGGAGCGCCCTGACCAATCCGTCCATCACCCAGGTCAAGCAGCACCTCGCGGGTCTCGCGAGCTGACCACCGGCCCCCGCTCGGGGGCGCGCGCACGGGGGAGGCGCGCACGCACACGTTCCCGCGAAGAGTGGCCGTCCCGCCCGGGTCGGCCACTCTTCCCGTTCCGCCCCTGGGCGCGCGGGGACGGGACGGGGGCGGACAACCGGCGACCGCGCCAGAGGAAGGCGCCCGCGGCGGTGGTAGCCACGCCGACCAGCACGAAGAGCAGGCGGTAGTCGAACACGCCGACGAGCAGCGCGCCGCCACCGATGGAGACCGCCTGCGGCCCGCTGACCACGGCCTCCGAGGCCGCCGCCACCCGGCCCAGCAGGCCGGCCGGGGTGCGCCGCTGGATGAGGGTGTTCAACCCCACCATGATCAGCGGCAGCGAGAGCCCGGCCAACAGCAGCGCCGCGACCCCGAGCCAGAGCCGGGGGTACGCCAGCGCGAGCGCGGCCGGGCCGAACAGCATCACCCCGGCGGCCAGCACCCCGACCTCACCGGCGCGGCGCACCAGGTCGGCGGAGAGCAGCCCGCCGACCAGCCCGCCGACGCCCTGCACGGCCACCAGCACGCCGACGAACGCGGCGTCGCGGCGCAGCCCCTGGTCGACGTACGCGAAGATCAGCGACTCGGTGAAGCCCATCACCAGCGAGCCGAGCCCGTAGCCCAGCAGCGCCCGGCGCAGCGCGGGCTCGCCGACCAGGTGCCGCAGCCCCGCCCCCAGCTCGGCGGGCCAGCGCAGGTCGGCGCCGGCCGGCGGCGTCTCGGGCACCCGGAGCAGGGCGACCACGGCGGCGGCCGTACCGAACCCGGTCATCGCCAGCGCGGCGAGCAGCCAGCCGCCGACCGCGGCGTACAGCGCGGCCCCGGCGAGCGGGCCGACGAGCCGCAGGGCCTGCCGCACCGTCTGCAGCGCACCGTTGGCGTCCGCGAGCAGCTCGCCGGGGACGAGCTGCCGGATCAGCCCGCTGAGCAGGGCGCTCACCGTCAGGTACGACAGCCCGTACAGCGCCGCGACCACGTAGACGAGCCAGACGTCGCCGCTGTCGGAGATCGTGAACAGCGGCGTGAGCAGGGCGGCGGTGGCCAGGTTCGCGGCGACGAAGAGGGGCCTCCGGGGGTACCGGTCGACCGCCCAGCCGACCAGCGGCGCGAGCACCATCGGCGCGACGATCGCGAAGATGGTGGCCCCGGCCAGCCCGTCGGAGCCGGTCAGGTCCTTCACCCAGATCGCGAGGGCGAGCAGCAGGATCGACTCGGCGGCCATGCTGGCCACCAGCGCGCCGAACAACAGGCGGAAGTCGGGGCGGCGCAGGACGGTGCGCATCGGATTCCTCTCCCAGTAGGGCCGGCCGTGCCGCTCGCGCGGCACGCAGGGTCCCAGTAGGGCCGTGCCGCTCGCGCGGCACGCAGGGTCCCAGTAGGGCCGTGCGCGGCGCGGCACGCGGGTCCAAGTGAGGCCGCGCCACCTGCTCGGCCAGCTCTTTTCTGCGAGACACGCGCCCGCCGGGGACTTCCCACATCGGCCGTGACGTCCATACTGACCGTGGGGGGCGAATTTCATACAGTTACCGTCGTGTCTCGCGACGGTTGACGGAGAAGAGGACACCGTGCCTCCTGCCGGACCGAGCCCGATCCTGCGTCGCCGCAGGTTGGGCACCGAGCTACGCCGACTGCGCGAGGCCGCCGGTCTCACCGGGGAACAGGTCATCGAGCGGATCGGCTGGGCCTCCGCATCCAAACTGTCCCGACTGGAGAACGGCCGCAGCCGACCCGACCCGGACGACGTGGCCAGCCTGCTCGACCTGTACGACGCCCCCACCGAACTGCACGAGGAGCTGCTCGGCATCACCCGCGAGGCCGGCGACATGCGCGGCTGGCTGAAGCGCTACCCGGTGATGACCCAGCAGCAGCGCAGCTTCGCCGAGCTGGAGGCGGGGTGCGCGGAGATCCGGGAGTACAACCCCGTCCTGGTCCCCGGCCTGTTGCAGACCCCCGGGTACGCCCGGCTGCGGATCGTCTCCGCCCGTCTCGTCGAGTCCGGTGCGGGCGACACGGAGCCCGGCGACGCCCCGGAGACCGAGGTGGCCGCCCGGCTGGCCCGCCAGTCGCTGCTGACCCGGCCCGACGCGCCGCGCTACACGGCGGTGCTGGAGGAGGCGGCCCTGGGCCGGCGGGCCGGCCCGCCGGAGGTGCTCCGGGAGCAGTTGGTGCAGCTGTGCGAGCTGGCCATGCTGCCGAACGTCACCCTGCGCCTGCTGCCGTGGGACACGCCGGTCGGCGAGTGGTACCTCCCCCCGACCGCGTTCTCGGTCTACCGGTTCGCCGACCCCCTCGATCCGGAGACGCTGGCGATCGAAGGTGGCTTCACCAACGCCATGTCAACCGAGGCAAACGCCCTAAATAGCTATAAAGTGGTGTTCGAGTGGCTATGCTCGGCGGCGCTCTCCGCATCGGACACCCTCTCCTGGCTCGTCGAGGCGACGGGGCGGCTGCCCGGGACGGCAGGCCCGTCCACGGCGGCCCACGGGCCGGCAACGGCGCCGACCCAACGCCGCCGGCAGTCCGGACGCCTGACGGATCGGTGATCGCACCCCGGGACCCGCCCCGGCCGGGCGTACGGCGCGCCACTCGTTCCATCGGAACAGTTCCAGTCAGGAGCAGACCATGAACGAAATCCGCAACACACCGTCCGCCCTCGCCCGGCAGCTCGCCGACGCGCCGTGGCGGACGAGCACCCGCAGCCAGACCTCCAACTGCGTCGAGGTGGCCCCGCTGAGCGAGGGCCCCGCCGCGGTCGCCCTGCGCGACAGCAAGGACCGCGGCGGCCCGGTGCTGCTGTTCGACCGGGCCGGTTGGCACGGGTTCATCGCCGGCACGAAGGCGGGGCAGTTCGACCTGAGCTGATCCCCTGACCCGTACGGGGCCGTCGGCGGGCGCCGGCGGCCCCTCGTCTGTCCGGGACACGACACCGCTGACCAGGCATCATCCGATCAGGCAAGCCTTCGAATCAATCGTCGTGTTTCACTTGCTGGAACGATGCCCGGGCGTAACATGTCGAAAGAGTGACGTGGAACTTCCACTGAGTACCCGTCCGACACGATCGCATCCGGAGACACCCATGCGGTTCCTGATCGTTCGTACCGACATCCGCGCCGCCGCCGACGCCGACCTCGCGGCCGCCTGGGCCGGCGGCGGCCGGCTGCGGGACGAGACGACCGCGCCGGAGCCGCGCCGCCAGGTCGTCCACGCCGAGGACCGGGAGGCCGCCCTGCTCCTGGCCCGGGCCCTGGCCACGGTGGGCGCGGTCCGCCGCGGTCGCCAACGGGTCAAGGTGCTCCCGCTCGACGACCCCGGCGAGCAGCACCGGGACGCCTCCGGCGACTGACCCGTCCACCGCCGCTGGGCACGCCCCGGCGACCCGTCCGCCCGACGCCGGCGGGAGCATCCGGCGACAGCTCCGCCCAACCGCCGCCGGAAGCGCCCGGCGACAGCTCCATCCACGAGCGTCCGTCCTGCTCGGCCGGCTCCCCCGCCGCGTTGTTCGCCTCACCCGATCAGGACGGCCCGGGTTCCCGGCCCGGCACCGTCGCGGCAACGGCGGTTCCGGGCCGGGGCCGCCCCGCCGGCCGCCCGCCCGCCCGGGCCGCAGGCCCACGCGTCCGCCCGCCCGGTCGGCGGTCCCGACCGGCCCGCCGACTCAGTGCTCGCAGGGCTCCACCCAGCCGTCCAGCCAACGGTGCACCAGGAAAAGGGCGATCGACGACGGCGGCGGCAGGACGAGCCGGTCGCCCGCCCCCACGTCCACCGCCCGCCCGGCCAGCGCCGCGCCGACCTCCCGTCGGGTGAACCACCGGGCGTGCGCGATCTCGGCCGGGTCGACGCGCACCGGGTGCTCCGGGTCGGCCCGGGCGAGGAAGCCCAGCATCAGCGAGCCGGGGAACGGCCAGGACTGGCTGCCGGCGTACACGAGCCGTTCCACCGGCACGCCGACCTCCTCGCGGACCTCGCGGAGCACGGCGGCCTCGGCCGACTCCCCGGGCTCGACGTAGCCGGCCAGGCAGGAGTAGCGGCGCCGCCCCGGGGCGCTCGGCCAGGTGGCGTTGTTGCCGAGCAGGCAGCGGCCCTCGGGGCCGGGCACCCCGTCGTGCACCAGCACGATCATCGCCGGGTCGGTACGCGGCCAGACCCGCTCCCCGGTCGGCGCGACCCTGGACCACCCGCCCTCGTCCGCCCGCGTCGGTTCCCCCGTGGCGGAGGAGTAGCCGTGCCCGCCGTGCCAGTTGGTCAGGGCCAGCGCGGTCGTGAAGATACCGGCGTCCCGGTCGGGCAGCAGGTGTCCGACCTCGCGCAGGCCCGCCGCCCGGGTGTCCGGCAGCTCCGGCAGCGGGGCGTCCACCGCGAAGACCGGAACGTCGTCGGCCTCGACGCCGAGGAACATCGGCACCGCGCGAGGGTCCCGCGGCACGTCGGCGGGGCCGACGAGCACCAACTCCGGCCGGGGGCCGACCCGGACCAGGGCCCGCCCCTCCCTGGCCGAGTCGAGCACCAGCACCCGCGCCCGTTCCCACGCCTCGGCCAGCCAGCCCGGGTCGGTACGCCGGTGCGCCGCCCGATTCAGGGTGGACCGGGCCAGCGGCGGCGTGGTCTCCCCGCTCACTCCGTCCCGACCGGCTCGGTGCGCACGGGGACGAGGGCGGACAACGCGGGCGCGACCCGCTCGGCGTCGCCCAGCACGACGGTGACCGCCTGCGCCGGGGCGAGGTAGCGCTGCGCCGCCTCGGCCACGTCGTCGGCGGTGGCCTTCGCCAGCCGCGCCGCGTGCTCGGCGAGGAAGTCCAGGCGCAGCCCGTTGCCGGCGTACGCGCTGACCAGCGACGCCAGCCCGGCCTGCGTGGACATGCCGAGCTGGAGGGTGCCGAGGGCGTACTGCCGGGCCTGCTCCAGCTCGTCCGGCTTCGGCGGCAGCGTCGCGAGCCGGCCCAGCTCGTACATCGTCTCCAGCAGCGCCGGCGCGGTGACCTCGGTGGCCACCTCGGCGGCGGCGACCAGCACCGACCCCGCCACCGAGTGCTCGACCAGCGAGTGCGGCCCGTAGGTGTACCCCTTGTCCTCGCGGATGTTCTCCACCCAGCGGGACGAGAAGTAGCCGCCGAACACCAGGTTCGCCAGTTGCAGCGCCGCGTGGTCGGGGTGGGTGCGCGGCACCGCCGGCAGCGCGACCCGCAGCGACGACTGCACCGAGCCGGGCCGGTCGACCAGCAGCAGCGGGCCGGGCTCCAGCGGCGGGGCGGGCGGCAGCTCGGCGGTGTGGCCCGCCCCGGTCCAGGCCCCGAGGGCCTTCTCCGCGGCGTCCAGCGCCCGCTCCGGCTGCACGTCACCGACCAGCACCAGCACGGCGTCGGCCGGATGCACCCGCTCGGCGTGCAGCCGGCGCAACACCGCCGGCCCGACCGCGCGAACCTGTTCCGGCTCCGGGGTCTGCACGGCGTACGGGTGCCGGCCGTAGATCCGCTTCAGCAGGGCGGTACGGGCCAGGTGGGCCGGCTGGCTCTGCGCCACCTGGATCCGGTCGACCAGCCGGTCCCGCTCGGTGCCCACCTCCTTGCCCGGGTACGCCGCCCCGGTCAGCACCTCGGCCAGGATCTCCAGCATCCGGTCCAGGCCGGTGACCAGGCCGGCGCCGGAGAGCATCAGCCGGTCCGGGTCGATGCCGGCGGAGAGCCCGCCGCCGACGGCCTGCAGCTCGGCGGCGATCTGCACGCTGGTCATGGTCTGCGTGCCCGAGAGCATGGTCTGCGCGAGCAGCGCGCCCCGGGCCAGGTGGGTCCGGCCGGCCGGCATCCACAGCCGCACCTCGACCAGGGGGATCGCCGGGCGGCGCACCGCGATGACGGTGAGCCCGTTGGCGAGGGTGCGTTCGGCCTGCTTCGGCAGCTTCAGCCTGCGGTTCGGCCCGAGCGGCGGCAGTGGCCGCGGCGAGGGCGGGGCGGTCACGCTCAACGGGCACCTCCGGCGATGACCTCGATGGACGCGCGGCGCTGGGGCCGCAGGGTGGCGGCGGCGGAGCGTACCTGCTCCTCGGTGACCTCCCCGACCAGCCGGGGCAGGTCGTTGAGCAGGCCCGGCTCGCCGCGCTGCTGCTCCAGCACGGCCATCCGCAGCGCCCGGCCGAGCACCGCGTCGGTGTCGCGCAGCAGGTGGGTGGCCATCCTGGCCTGGGTGCGGGCCAGCTCGCCGGCCGTGAGGCCGTCGGTGGCCAGCCGGTCCAGCTCCTCGTCGATCGTGCGCAGCACCTTGTCCACGTCGCCGCCGGGCGGCAGGTGCGACTGGAGCAGCAGCGCGGTCGGGTCGCGCACGTCGAACGGGTCGCCCATGAAGCCGACGTACCCGCCGATGCTGGTCACCGTGCGGTCCCGGTGGACCAGCCGCTCGACCAGGCGGGACGCGTCGCCGTCGGTGAGCACCTCGGCGAGCACCACGTACGGCAGGTAGCCGGCGAAGTCGGTGATCGGGTCGGGCACCCGCCAGGCGGAGGCCACCGCGGGCAGCGGGGCCAGCGCGTCGGTGTACGCCTGACGCCGCTCGGCGGTCAGGTCGGGCTCGCCGAAGTCGGGCCGCTCGGGCGCGGGCCGGGCGGGCACGTCCCCGAAGTGCCGCCCGATCAGCTCCGTCGCCTCGGCCACGTCGATGTCCCCGCTGACGGCGAGGACGGCGTTGCCGCTGGCGTAGTAGCGGCGGAAGAAGTCCGCGGCGTCGGCGACGGTCGCCGACTCCAGGTCGTCGAACGAGCCGTAGCCGTCGTGCGCGTTCGGGAAGGTGTCGAACATGACCGGCGGCAGGGTCAGCCAGGGGAACCCGCCGTACGGCCGGTTCAGCACGTTGACCCGGATCTCCTCCTTGACCACGTCGACCTGGTTGCGCAGGTTCTCCTCGGTCAGCCGCGGGCCGCGCATCCGGTCGGCCTCCAGGAACAGCGCCCGCTCCAGCGCGTTCGCCGGCAGGGTCTCGAAGTAGTCGGTGTAGTCGTGGTGGGTGGAGCCGTTGAAGGTGCCGCCGGCGCCCTGCACGTGCCGGAAGTGGGCCAGCTTCTCCAGGTTCTCCGAGCCCTGGAACATCAGGTGCTCGAAGAGGTGTGCGAAGCCCGTGCGCCCCTCCGGCTCGGAGCGGATGCCGACGTCGTAGACCACCGCGACCCCGATCACCGGGGCGCTGCGGTCGGGGGTGAGCACGACCCGCAGGCCGTTGTCGAGGGTGAACCGCTCGACCGGGTACTTCGTCGCTGGAATTCTCGATCTCCGCGCCGCCACGGAGATGACCCTAGCGCCTCGGCCCCGCCGGCACCCGTGACCTCTCGCAGCCTGCGTCGACGCCGCTCGTGCGGGCGCGCCGCGCGCCGCCACATATCCCATCAAGAAGGCAGGAGAAAGCGGAATATTCGACGGCCCATGTCCCGGCATGTGGATGGGCCTTGACGCAGCCCGAGCCCTGCCCCAGTCTTCCTACCAACTAAGTAGGAATACTGTAGATTGGACGAGCGATATGAGACGCCTCCCCTTCCGCCGGTTGGCCTCCCTGGCCACCCTCGCCGTGGTGGGCACGGCGGCCCTGGGCACCACCGCCGCCTGCGGCGCCGACGACGCCGCCTCGGGCGGCTCCGGCCCGGTGACGCTGCGGCTCGGCTACTTCCCCAACATCACCCACGCCCCGGCGGTGGTCGGCGTGGAGAAGGGCATCTTCGCCGAGAAGCTGGGCAACAGCGCCAAGCTGGAGACGAAGACCTTCAACGCCGGCCCGGCGGCGATCGAGGCGGTCTTCTCCGGCGCGCTCGACGCCACGTACATCGGTCCGAACCCGACGGTGAACGCCTACTCGAAGTCCAAGGGCGAGGCGGTCCGGGTCGTCGCCGGCGCCGCCTCCGGCGGCGTGGCGCTGGTGGTCAAGCCCGACATCACCTCGGTCGAGCAGCTGCGCGGCAAGAAGATCGCCACCCCGCAGCTCGGCAACACCCAGGACGTCGCCCTGCGCTACTGGCTCAAGGAGAAGGGCCTGACCACCACCAAGGAGGGCGGCGGCGACGTCAAGGTGGTCCCGCAGGAGAACGCCCAGACCGTGGAGACGTTCAACAGCGGCGCGATCGACGGCGCCTGGGTGCCCGAGCCGTTCGTCTCCCGGCTGGTCAACGCCGGCGGCAAGGTGCTCGTCGACGAGCGGGACCTGTGGCCGGACAAGAAGTTCGTCATCACCAACCTGATCGTCTCCACCAAGTTCCTCAAGGCCCACCCCGACGTGGTGAAGAAGCTGGTCGAGGGCCAGGTCGCGGCGAACGAGTTCGTCAACACCAGGCCGGACGAGTCCCAGCAGGCCATCTCCGACCACATCGGCAAGATCACCGGCAAGCCGCTCGACGTGAAGCTGATCAAGCAGGCGTGGCCGACGCTGGAGTTCACCAACGACCCGATCGCCTCGTCGCTGAAGACCGGCCTGGACCACGCGGTCGCGGTCGGGCTGACCCAGCCGGTCAGCCTCGACGGGCTCTACGACCTGACGTACCTCAACGAGGTGCTCAAGGCCCAGGGCAAGGCCGAGGTCACGCAACCATGACGTCGACCGCGACGGCGCCGCGCGGCGCGACCGGCTCGGTCGCGCTGCGCGGCGTGACCAAGGTGTACGGGCAGGGCGGCAACGCCGTCCTCGCCCTGGACGGGGTCTCCCTCGACGTCGAGCCGGGCGAGTTCGTCTGCCTCGTCGGCGCGTCCGGGTGCGGCAAGAGCACCCTGCTCAACCTGGTCGCCGGCCTCGACCGGCCCAGCGGCGGGCAGATCGAGCTGGGCGAGGGGGTGGAGCCGGGGCTGATGTTCCAGGAGGCGGCGCTGTTCCCGTGGCTCACCGTCGAGGGCAACGTCGACGTGCCGCTGAAGCTGCGCCGGCTGCCCCGCGCCGCACGCCGGGAGCGGATCGCCGAGCTGCTGCGTACGGTGCACCTGGCCGACTTCGGCCGCAAGCGGCCGCACCAGCTCTCCGGCGGCATGCGGCAGCGGGTCGCCCTGGCCCGCACCCTCGCCCTGGACACCCCGGTGTTGCTGATGGACGAGCCGTTCGGCGCGCTCGACGCGATGACCCGCGACATCCTGCACGACGAGCTGGAGCGGATCTGGTCCGAGCGGCGTCTCACCGTGCTCTTCGTCACCCACAACGTCCGCGAGGCGGCCCGGCTCGCCGACCGGATCGTCCTGCTGTCCAGCCGCCCCGGCCGGATCATCTACTCCACCCGGGTCGACGTGCCCCGGCCGCGCCGCATCGACTCTCCCGAGATCGCGGCCATCGCCGCCGAGGTCACCGACCGGCTGCGTACGGAGGTGGGCCGCCATGGCCAGTGACACCATCACCGGCACCCCGCGGGCCGACGCCGAGATCTCCGGGCTCGACGCGCTCGAGATCGCCGGCCGGCAGAAGACGACCTCCCGGGCCACCACGATCTGGGCCGCGACCTGGCCCAAGCTGGCCGCGCTCGCCATCGCCGTCGCAGCCTGGCAGGCCGTGGTGTGGGCCGAGGTCTGGCCGCCGTACTCGCTGCCCGGGCCGGCCACCGTCGGGCAGGAACTGCTCCGCCAGGCCAGCGGGCCGCAGCTCTGGGAGGGCATGGCCACCACCCTGCGCCGCGCCGCGGTCGGGTACGTCTTCTCGGTCGGCGTCGGCCTGCTCCTCGGGCTCGCCGTCGCCCGGTCCCGGGTGCTGCGGGCGGCCATCGGCTCGATGATCACCGCGTTGCAGACCATGCCGTCGATCGCCTGGTTCCCGCTGGCGATCCTCCTGTTCGAGCTGAGCGAGAAGGCCATCTTCTTCGTCGTGGTGCTCGGCGCGGCCCCGTCCATCGCCAACGGGGTGATCAGCGGCGTCGACTACGTACCGCCGCTGCTGCTACGCGCCGGACGCAACGTCGGCGCGCGGGGCCTGAACCTCTACCGGTACGTCGTCGCCCCGGCGGCGTTGCCCGCCATCGTCGCCGGACTCAAGCAGGGCTGGGCCTTCTCCTGGCGCAGCCTGATGGCCGGCGAGCTGATCGTGGTCGGCATCTCCAGCACCTCGCTGGGGGCGCAGCTGACGTACTCCCGGGAACTGTCGGACGCGCCATGGCTGCTCTCCACGATGATCGTCATCCTCGTGGTGGGTCTGCTCGTCGACGCCGCGTTCGGGGCCGCCGACCAGGCGATCCGGCGCCGCTGGGGCGTGCTGGACCAGGCCGGGCAGTGACGCCGTGTACGTCTCCGCGCGCAACGAGTACGCGCTCCGGGCCATGCTCGCCGTCGCCGCCGCCTCGGCGGGGGCCGGGGCGGGCGGGAACGACGGCAGCGCGCGGGTCGGCGCCGGCCCGGAGGCGGGCGGCGAGCTGGTCAAGGCGGCCGCCCTGGCGGAGAGCCAGGACATCCCGCTGAGCTTCCTCCAGGGCATCCTGCTCGACCTGCGCCGGGCCGGGCTGCTGCACAGCCACCGGGGCAACGAGGGCGGCTACACCCTGGCCCGCCCGGCCGACTCGATCAGCGTCGGCGACGTGCTCCGCGCGGTCGGCGGGTCGCTCACCTCGGTGCGCGGCCAGCCGGCGGGGTCCGCCGGCTACCACGGGGCGGCCGTCGGCCTGCGCGACGTCTGGCTGGCCGTGGACGGGGCGATCGCCCTGGTGGTCGACCGGACCAGCCTGGCCGACCTGCTCGTCCACGAGGCCCGACCCACGGCCTGACGGCACCGTCGGCTCGGCTGGCGCCCGAGAAGGACTGGCCGGCCGGTGGGCGCGAGGCCGCCGGCTCAGCCGGCGGCCCTGTCCGTCACCGGGACGACACGGCCGCGAAGGTCGCCGCCGTCCGGCCCGTCCGGGTGGTGGAGCCCCACCACCCCGGACGGCGGCCGGGCGCCCCGGCCCGGGTGCCACGGCGTGAGGGCCGCGACCATGGCCAGCAGCAGTCCCGCCCCCGCGACCGCCAGCACCATCAGCAGTTCACGCACCGCCCCCGACTCGGCGTCGCCGGCCATCGTCACCCCTCCCGCGCGGCCGGCCCCCGCCGGCCCGTGCTCCCCCGCGGCAAGCATCGATCACGCGAACGGCCCGGGCCAGTCGTCGATCGGACCCTTTTCGTGCCCGATTTCCGACTCGGTCCGGCACCGGAAAGGCGTGCGGCCGGCCCGCCGCGCGATGGGGCGGGCCGGCCGCGTCGTCACGCCCGCACGGGCGCGACGCGTTCCCGGCGTACGGGTGCCAGCTGGTTCAGAGCGGGCGGATGTTCTCCGCCTGCGGGCCCTTCTGGCCCTGGGTCACGTCGAACTCGACCCGCTGGTTCTCGTCCAGGCTGCGGTAACCGGAGCTCTGGATCGCCGAGAAGTGGGCGAAGACGTCGGCGCCGCCGTCGTCCGGGGTGATGAAGCCGAAGCCCTTGTCAGCGTTGAACCACTTGACGGTGCCAATTGCCATGTGTTTCGTCTCCTTGACGGAACGTTTCCGGTCCGCACCTGTTGCGGGCCGGAGGGGAAGCGCGCCACGGGTGGCGCACCTGTCGCTGGTGGTCGCCCCGCCCGGAGAACTCCGGAAACAACAAAGAGCGCCTGGGGCCATAATCCGCCAGGCGCACACGAAGTCTCTGGGAACCACAACTGCAACCTGGACAACATATCACGGATCTCGTCGAGGGGGCAGTGTCACCGGGCCTCCGGGATCCCGGTGATCAGGGCGGTCAGCCCGTCGACGTCGAGCAGGTCCGCCGGCCGGACCGTCACCCCGTCCCGCACGTAGTGGAAGGCCGCCCCGACCCGGTCCACGGGCACCCCGGCCAGCTCTGCCCACGCCAGCCGGTAGACGGCGAGCTGCACGGCCGCCGCCTCGGCCGCCGCCCCGGCCGGCTGCCGCCCGGTCTTCCAGTCGACCACGTCGAACCGCCCCCCGGTGCGGGCGAAGACGGCGTCCATCCGACCGCGCACGACCACCCCGGCGAGCACCGTGGCGAACGGCACCTCCACCTCCACCGGCACCCGGTCGGCCCACTCGCTGGCCAGGAAGCGCGCCTGCAGGTCCGCCAACTCCTCGTCGCCGGCCTCGGCGTCGGCCGCCCCGGGCAGCTCGTCCACGTCGAGCAGCCGATCCGCGCCGAAGCGCTGCTCCAGCCAGGTGTGGAACGCCGTGCCCCGGCGGGCGTACGGGTTGGGCTCGGTCGGCATCGGGCGGCGCAGCGTACGGGCCAGCTCCTCCGGGTCGCGGCGCAGCGCCACCAGCTGGGTGACCGAGAGCTGGCCGGGCAGCGCCACCTCGACGGACCCCACGCCGGCGGTCAGCTCGGCCCGCTCGGCGAGCAGCAGATCGGCCTCCCGCCGCCACCGCGCCACCTCCGGGTCCGCGTCCGCCGGGTCGGCCGCCGGCCCCCCGACCGCCGGCGCGGCACCGGCGTCGACCCCATCGACCGCCCGCCCGACGTCGACCCCCTCGACCGCCGCACCGGCGTCGGTGTCGGCCCGGTCGACCGCCGGCCCGGCGTCGGTCCGGTCGACCGCCGGCCCGGCGTCGGTCCGGTCGACCCTGGGCTCGCCGGGCAGGGGCGCGCGGGCGACCGCCGGGCCCTCGGCGAGGAACCGGCGGACCAGCGCGGCGGCCTCGGCCAGCGCCGGGCGGCGCCCGCCCAGCGGGTCGGCCGGCCACTCGGCGCGCAGCACCACCTCGGTGGTCGGGTTCGTCGCGTCCCCCGCCGGCTCCGGCGCCCAGTGGTCGACCAGGTGCCCGTCGCCGCCGTCGAGGCAGGCGTCGTGCACCTCGCGCAGGAACACCGACGGGCCGCGCGGGCGCTTCGTCCTCTCCCCCCACCAGTAGCCGGAGCAGAGCAGCAGCCGCCGGGGCCGGGTCACCGCGACGTACGCCAGCCGGCGCTCCTCCCGCTCGTCGTGCGCCCGCCACGCGTCGGTGAAGTCGGCCAGCGCCCGGGCCACGCCGCGCTGGTCCGCGGCGTCGGCCAGGCCCAGCTCGGGCAGGCCGTCGGCGTCGCCGCGCAGCGGGAACGGCAGCACCCCCAGCCCGCCCAGCCAGTGGTCGGAGTTGCGCACCGGGCCCGGCCACACCCCCCGGCTCAGGCCGGCGACCGCGACCACGTCCCACTCCAGACCCTTGGCGGCGTGCGCGGTGAGGATCTGCACGGCGCCCTCCACCACCTCCACCTCGCCCGGGGCGAGGCCGCGTTCCTCGTCCTCGGCCGCGGCGAGGTAGGCCAGGAAGCCCGACAGGGTGGCCCCCGGGGACTCGCCGGTGAACCGGGCCGCCACGTCGCCGAGGGCGTCCAGGTGGCCCCGGGCCAGGCCGGCGTCGCCGGTGCCGTCCCGGCCCGCCCGCACCGCGACCTCCACGTCCAGGCCGATGGTGCGCTCGACGTCCGCGATCAGTTCCGGCAGCGTCTGGTCCAGCCGGTGCCTCAGCAGGGCCAGCTCCTCGGCGTACGCGCGCAGCCGCGCGTAGCCCTCCGCCGAGTACGCCTGCGCCGGCCCGAGGTCGGCCAGCGCCTCGACCAGGGTGGCCTCGTCGAGCAGGTCCACGGCGATCTCGGGCTCGTTACCGGCGGCGAGCTGCCGGCGGCCGGCGGCGATCGCCCGGGCCCGCCGGTGCAGGGCCACCAGGTCGCGCGGCCCGATCCGCCAGCGCGCCCCGGTGAGCAGCCGCAGCAGCGCCGCCCCGTCGGTCGGGTCGGCCAGCACCCGCAGGGTGCACACGACGTCGCGTACCTCGGGGGTGTCCAGCAGGCCGCCCAGCCCGACGACCTCGACCGGCAGGCCCCGGGCGCGCAGCGCCGCCGCGATCGCCGGGATCTGGCTGCGCAGCCGGACCAGCACGGCGGTGGTGGGCCGCTGCGGCACCGGGATGTGCTCGGGCAGCGCCCCCGGCATGCGGGCCGCGCCCCGCCAGGCGGCCAGCACGCCGTCGGCGATCCAGTCCGCCTCGTCGGCGTACGTCGGCAGCAGCGCGCAGTGGACGGTGCCGGCGGCCAGGCCGCCCGGCGTGCGGTGCGGGATCGGGTCCTGCACGCTCAACGCGGCGCGCAGCTCGGGCACCCGGGCGCCGGCCGCCCGCAGCGGCGTGGCCAGGGCGTTCGCCACCCCCAGGATCTCGGGGCGGTTGCGCCAGCTCGTGGTGAGGCCCAGCACCTCGGCCGGCGCCCCGTCGGCGCGGGCGAACTCGGCGGGGAAGCGGTCCAGGGTGCCGGCGCTGGCCCCGCGCCAGCCGTAGATCGACTGGCAGGGGTCGCCGACCGCCGTCACCGGGTGGCCGCCGCCGAACAGGGCGTTGAGCAGCACCACCTGGGCGTGGCTGGTGTCCTGGTACTCGTCGAGCAGCACCACCCGGAACCGGTCCCGCTCGATCGCGCCGACCGCCGGGTGGTCCCGGGCCACCCGGGCCGCCCGGGCGAGCTGGTCGGCGAAGTCCATCGCCTCGAAGTCCTCCTTGCGCCGGGCGTACGCGCGGACCAGCGGGAGCAGCTTCAGCCGGGTCTGCTGCAGCTGCAACGCCTTCCGCACGTCGGCGTACACCCGGCCGGGGCGGGCCTGTACCTCGGCGAAGAACCGGCCCGTCCAGGCGGCCAGCCCGTCGGGGTCGACCAGGTGCTCGTCCAGCTCGCCGGCCAGGGCCAGCACCGCGTCGGTGATGGTGCTCGGCATCCGGTCGACGCCGGACATGTCGCCGTCGTAGTTGCGCACCAGCAGGTCCACGAGCTGCCAGCGGGACGCCTCGGTGAGCAGCCGGGTCGACGGCTCGTACCCGGCGCGCAGGCCGTGCTCGGTGACGATCCGCCCGGCGTACGAGTGGTAGGTGGAGACGGTCGGCTCGCCCGCGAACGGGTCGTCCCCCGGGTCCCGCCCGCGCCGCCCGAGCCGGCGCACCAGCTGGTCCAGCCGGGTACGCACCCGGTGCGCCAGCTCACCGGCCGCCTTGCGGGTGAACGTGAGCCCGAGGACCTGCTCGGGTCGCACGTACGCGTTGGCGACCAGCCAGACCACCCGGGCCGCCATCGTCTCGGTCTTGCCCGACCCGGCGCCCGCGACCACCAGCAGCGGTTCGACCGGCGCGGCGATGATCGCGGCCTGCTCCCGGGTGGGTGCCGGCAGCCGGAGCAGGCGGGCCAGCTCGACCGGGGTGTACCGGGGGCCGGAGTCGGCCGTCCGGGGTGCCGGGGTCGAGCTGCCGAACAGGGTGGGCTGGGTCATGCTCCCGTCTTCGTTCGCGCCTGCGGGGCTGCTGATTTCTCCGGACCGGTCACGGCTGCTCCGGCCGGCGGGTGGTCGGCGGCTCGACGACTTGGCGCCCCTGCCCGGACACCGGGCAGCTCGTGCGCACCGGGCAGACCCGGCACTTGGAGTTGGCGACCGCGGCGAAGGTGGCGGCGGCCATCGTATCGGCGGTGCGCCGGACCAGCGCCGTCGCCCAGCCCGCCTCCGGCCCCTGCCCGGCCGCCGGTTGGCTCTGCTCCTTCGCGTCCTTCGCCGCCGTGCCGAGCTGCACCAGGGCCGCGCCGCCGGACTCGTCCCCGAACTCGGTGAACGCGCCCGCCTCCACCGCCGCCTGGTACGCCCCGAGCTGCGGGTGCTCGGCCACCTCGGGCTCGGTGACGGCCGTGGACCGGCCGGTCTTCAGGTCGACCACCACCAGCCGCCCGTCGGCGTCCACCTCCAGCCGGTCCACCCGCCCGGTCAGCTCGACGGGTCGGTGCGGGTCGTCCAGGCGTACCGCGAACTCGTGCTCGATGGCGAGCAGCCGGCGCGGGTTGGCGGCCAGCCAGCGCAGCAGCTTGTCCACCATGGTCTCGGCGCGGGCCCGCTCCGGGCCGACCATCCACCGGGCGGCCAGCTCGATCGCGTCGAACCGGGCGGCCACGTACTCCAGCAGGGCCGAGCGGTCGGCGCTGGCGTCCTCGGCGAGCATCGCGGCGGCGTGCACCAGGTTGCCGACCCCCTGCGCGGCGCTGGCCGGCGCGCTGCCGCCGTGCCGCTCCAGCAGCCAGCGCAGGCTGCACCGCAGGGCGCTCTCCATCGCCGACGGGGTGACCCGGACCGGCTTCCCCTCGTCGACCAGCGGCCGGTCGTCCGACAGGGCCCGCAGCCCCCACCAGTCGTCCGGATGCGCGCCGGGGACTCCGGCGGCGGCGAGGCGGGCCAGCTCGGCCGCCGCCGCGCGCCGCCGGTGGTGCGGCGCCGCCGGGTCGGCCACCACGGTACGCAGTTCGGCGACCAGCGCCGGCAGGGTCAACGCCCGGGGCGCCCCGGCCACCGGCAGGGTGACCGGGCCACGTCCCGACCCGTCCTCCGGCCCGCTGTCCTCCGGGTCCTCGCTGCCGGGCGCTCCCGGGCCCGCCGGGCCGCCGGCCGGCCCGCTTCCGTTGCCGCGGTCGGTGCCGTCCGGCCCTCCCCCGACCTTCGGGTGACCGCCGTCCGCGCCGGCCGGGCCGTCGCCCCCGCTCGGGCCGCCGTCCCCGGTCGGGCCGTTCCCGGCCGGGGCGTCGTCCCCGGTCGCGTCCGGCGGCTCGGTGGGGTCCAGTTCGTAGAGGAACCGGCTGGGCTGCTCCTCGTGGTCGTCGCCGCCGACCGCCGCCGAGGCGACCGCGCTGACCAGCAGCCGCCGCCGGGCACGGGTCACCGCGACGTGGAACAGGCGCCGCTCCTCGTCCAGCAGGGCGGAGGTCTGCCCGACCAGCACGGCCCGCCCGCCGTCGCCCTCCGCCCGGCCGGCGAGCACGTCCACCAGCCGCTCGGAGCCGAGCAGGCTGCCGCGCAGCCGCAGGTCCGGCCACACACCCTCCTGCACCCCCGCCACGGCCACCAGGTCCCACTCCAGCCCCTTCGCGGCGTGCGCGGTGAGCAGGCGTACCGCCTCGCCGCGGTCCGCTGCGGCGGCCAGGGTGTCCGCCGGCAGGTCCTGGCCGAGCACGTGGTCGAGGAAGACCTCGGTACGCGCGCCCGGGAGCCGGTCGGCGAACCGGGCCGCCGCGTCGAAGAGCACCAGCACGGCGTCCAGGTCCCGGTCGGCGGCCTCGGCCCGCCAGCGCCGCGCGATCTCGTGCTCGCCCGTCGCCGTCCGGCCCCGGGTGATCGCCCCGGCCCAGCGTTCGGCCAGTCCGCTGTCCCGCCACACCGCCCACAGCACGTCCTCGGCCGTGGCCCCCGGGCGGGCGGCGGCCTCACGGGCCGTGGCCAGCAGGCCGGCCACCGTCTGCGCCGGCTCGGCCCAGCGCCGGTCGATGCCGGCCAGCTCGGTCGGGTCGCGCAGCGCCTCCACGATCAGCTCCCCGGAGGGGCGGCGGTCCCCGCCGGCCAGGGCGAGGGCCCGCAGCCCCTGGCGCAGCCGCCGCTCCGCCAGGGGGTCGGCCCCGCCGAGCGGCGAGTGCAGCAACGCGACGGCCGCCTCCTCGTCGAGCCGCTCCGGCTCCAGTGTGCAGCGCAGCAGGAGCAGCAGCGGGGCCACCCCCGGCTGCAGGTGCAGCGGCAGGTCCTCGCCGTGCACCACGGTCGGTACCCCGGCGGTGTGCAGCGCCCGGCGCAGCGACGGCAGCTGCCGGTTGGTGGACCGGAGCAGCACGGCCATCCGCGACCACGGCACGCCGTCGAGCAGGTGCGCCGCCCGCAGCGCCTGGGCCAGCCAGGCGGCCTCGCCGGTCGCCGAGCGGAAGGTGCGCACCTCGACCGAGCCGGGCGGGGCGTCGGGCAGCGGGCGCAGCCGCCGGTGGGCGGACGGACCGCGCAACCGCGCCGTCAGCCGCCGCGTCGCCGCCAGCATCCCCGCCCCGGCCCGGTACGAGATGGTCAGCACGACCTGGGCGGCCGGCGCGCCGGAGGCGGTGCGGAACCGGTGCGGGAACGCGGTCCCCCCGGCCGGGTCGGCGCCCCGGAACGCGTACGTGGAGGAGTCCGGGTCCGCGAACGCGACCAGGGACTTGCCGCCGCCCGCCACGACGGCGAGCAGGTCGAGCTGGGCGGGGTCGGTGTCGGCCAACTCGTCGACGTAGACGTGGGCGAGGCGACGGCGCTCGGCCTCCAGCAGCTCGGGGTCGTCGAGCAGCAGCCCGGTGGCGGCCCGGACCAGCTCCGCCGGGTCGTACGCGATCGAGCCGCGGTTGCTCACGTCGCGCAGCGCCAGCACGGCGACGTACTCGCGGAGGAAGCGGGCGGCGGCCGGCCAGTCGGCGCGGCCCAGCTTCTCGCCGAGCCGGGCCAGCTCCACCGGACCCACGCCCCGCTCGGCGGCCCGCATCAGCAGGTCGCGCAGCTGTTGCGCGAACGCCCGGGTACGCAGGGCGGGGCGCAGGTCGTCCGGCCAGCCGACCGGGTCGTCCGCCGGTTCCTCGCCCACGGCGTCGAGCAGCTCGCGGATGATCAGATCCTGCTCGGGGCCGGTGAGCAGCCGCGGGGACGGCTCACCCCGCTCGGCGGCGGCCCGGCGCAGCAGGCCGAACGCGTACGCCGGAAACGTGCGTACCAGCGGCTCGCGCAGCACCCGGTGCCCGTCGCCGGCCACCCGGGCCTCGATCCGGCGGCGCAGCTCGGTGGCGCCCCGGCGGCCGAAGGTGAGCACCAGGATGCGCTCTGGGTCGACGCCCTCGGCCACCCGCGCCGCCACCGCCTCGACCAGGACGCTGGTCTTGCCGGTGCCCGGGCCGCCGAGCACCAGCATCGGCCCGTCGGTGTGCGCGACGATCTCGGCCTGCACCGGATCCGCCCGCCACCCGTCAGGGCGCAACCGGTCACCCCGCGCCGCGCGCTCCTGCGGCTGATCGGCCTGCCGCTGGCGCTCCTGCGGCTGATCGGCCTGCCGCTGGCGCTCCTGCGGCTGATCGGGTTGTGGCTGATCGGGCTGCGGCTGATCGGGCTGCGCGGCATCGCCGCCGGCCCCGTCGGGCCGCTGCTCCCCCCACGCCGGCTCTCCGGATCGGCCGTCCCCCCGGGCCGCCTCGGCAGACCGGCGCACCAGCCGGTACGCCTGCATTCCCCCATCCCACCACGCCCCTGCGACACCCACCCGC
>NZ_JBDPMC010000084.1:0-25331 GCF_039871625.1 Micromonospora sp. B11E3
GGCAGGCACGGGACTCCCGTCGATCACTGAGCGTAGAGAACTCCGATGATCGATGTCCCGTGCCTGTTTGCTACTCCGGGTACCTACCTGTCCGGATCCTGGGTGCCTATTGCCGGTCGCTCTAAGCCAGAGTGTCACTGACGCCCGGGGACCGGGCGAGGTCACCCATTGGATGGTGCCGCTTCACCGTTCCGACGGAGCAGCCGAGTACCTCGGCGACCTGCGCCTCGGTCAGGTCCTCGTAGAACCGCAGCACGATGACGGCGCGCTGGCGCGGGGTGAGCTGCCGCAGCGCGGCCGTGAGGCTCAGCCGCAGCGCGGTCGCGTCGGAGTGGTCGTCGCCGGGCCGCTCTGCGGGCTGCGACTCCAGCCGCTCGACCGGCAGGCGGCGCCGCCACCAGGAGACCTGCTGGTGGTACATCGCCCGCCGCACGTACGCCTCGGGGTCGCCGCCGCGGATCCGGCGCCAGTGCCGGTACGTCCTGGCCAGCGCGCTCTGCAGCAGGTCCTCGGCCAGCTGGTGGTCGCCGGTGAGCAGGTAGGCGGTCCGGGACAGCGCGGGCGAGCGGTGCACCACGAACTCGTGGAACGTTTCGGCCATCCTCACCCCCTCACCAGTTGAGACGCCATCCACCGCCCGGATGGTTGAGGCCGGACGCGCGTGACGTCCGGCCCATAATCTTGACTGATTCCAGAAAAATGGCCAGACTGCGTGACGTGGCCACGCCCCTGGATTTCCAGCGGATGCTGCGCGGGGCCGCGTTGCGCGTGACCCGTCCCCGGGTGGCGGTGCTGAACGCGGTGCACGCGCATCCGCACGCCGACACGGATTCGATCATCGGTGCCGTGCGCAGGGAGCTCCCCAAGGTGTCCCACCAGGCCGTGTACAACTCGCTGCACGCGCTGACGGCCGCGGGGTTGGTGCGGCGCATCCAGCCAGCCGGCTCCGTGGCCCGCTACGAGTCGCGGGTCGGGGACAACCACCACCACGTCGTCTGCCGGTCGTGCGGCCTCGTCGCCGACGTCGACTGCGCCGCCGGCGAGGCGCCCTGCCTGACCGCGTCCGACGACAACGGCTTCTCGATCGACGAGGCCGAGGTCGTCTACTGGGGCCAGTGCCCCGCCTGTTCCACCGCAGACAACTCCTGATCCCCTCCTGGTCCGCCATGTCACGGAAGGAACCTGATGTCCGAGAACCACGACGCCGTCGTTCATGACGCCGAGGCTGGCAGCGAGTCCCGCTGCCCGGTCGCGCACGGACGCGCCCCCCACCCGACCCAGGGCGGCGGCAACCGCGGCTGGTGGCCCAACCAGCTCAACCTGAAGATCCTCGCCAAGAACCCCGCGGAGCGGAACCCCCTCGGTGGGGAGTTCAACTACGCCGAGGCGTTCAACGCCCTCGACCTCGCCGCCGTGAAGCGGGACGTCGCGGAGGTCCTGACGACCTCGCAGGACTGGTGGCCGGCCGACTTCGGCCACTACGGCCCGTTCATGATCCGGATGGCGTGGCACAGCGCCGGCACGTACCGGATCAGCGACGGCCGCGGCGGCGCCGGCGCCGGGATGCAGCGCTTCGCGCCGCTGAACAGCTGGCCGGACAACGGCAACCTGGACAAGGCCCGGCGCCTGCTGTGGCCGGTCAAGAAGAAGTACGGCCAGAGCATCTCGTGGGCCGACCTCATGATCCTCGCCGGCAACGTCGCCCTGGAGTCGATGGGATTCAAGACCTTCGGCTTCGCCGGCGGCCGGCCGGACGTCTGGGAGCCCGAGGAGGACGTCTACTGGGGCCCCGAGACGACCTGGCTGGGTGACGCGCGCTACACCGGCGACCGGGAGCTCGAGAACCCGCTCGCCGCGGTCCAGATGGGCCTCATCTACGTCAACCCCGAGGGCCCCAACGGCAACCCGGACCCGCTCGCCTCGGCCCGCGACATCCGCGAGACGTTCTACCGCATGGGGATGAACGACGAGGAGACGGTCGCGCTGATCGCCGGCGGTCACACCTTCGGCAAGACCCACGGCGCCGGCCCCGCGGACCACGTCGGCCCCGAGCCGGAGGCCGCCCCGATCGAGGAGCAGGGGCTGGGCTGGAAGAGCAGCTTCGGCACCGGCAAGGGCGGGGACACGATCACCAGCGGCCTCGAGGTCACCTGGACCACGACGCCGACGGCGTGGAGCAACAACTTCTTCGAGAACCTCTTCGGGTACGAGTGGGAGCTCGCCAAGAGCCCGGCCGGCGCCCACCAGTGGAAGCCGAAGGACGGCGCGGGTGAGGGGACCGTCCCCCACGCCCACGACGCGTCGAAGCGGATCACCCCGAACATGCTGACGACCGACCTCGCGCTCCGGTTCGACCCGATCTACGAGCAGATCTCGCGGCGCTTCCTGGAGCACCCCGACGAGTTCGCGGACGCCTTCGCCCGCGCCTGGTTCAAGCTGACCCACCGCGACATGGGCCCGATCCAGCGCTACCTCGGCCCGGAGGTCCCGGCCGAGACGTTGCTCTGGCAGGACCCGGTCCCGGCGGTCGACCACGAGCTCGTGGACGCCGCGGACATCGCCGCCCTCAAGGCGCAGATCCTCGCGTCGGAGCTGTCGGTGCCCCAGCTCGTCTCCACCGCGTGGGCGTCGGCGTCGACGTTCCGCGGCGGCGACAAGCGCGGCGGCGCCAACGGCGCGCGCATCCGCCTCGCGCCGCAGAACAGCTGGGAGGTCAACGACCCGGACGAGCTCGCCAGGGTGCTGCGCGTCCTGGAGAGCATCCAGGAGGCGTTCAACGCGTCCCAGACCGGCGGGAAGAAGGTCTCGCTCGCCGACCTGATCGTGCTCGCCGGTGGCGCCGCCGTCGAGCAGGCCGCCAGGAACGCCGGTGTCGACGTCGAGGTTCCCTTCACGCCGGGACGTACGGACGCCTCGCAGGAGCAGACCGACGTGGAGTCCTTCGCCGCGATGGAGCCCACCCACGACGGGTTCCGCAACTACCTCGGCAAGGGCCACCGCCTGCCGGCCGAGTTCCTCCTGGTCGACAAGGCGAACCTGCTGACCCTGAGCGCGCCCGAGATGACGGTCCTCGTCGGCGGTCTGCGCGTACTTGGGGCGAACCACCAGCAGTCGTCGCTGGGTGTCCTCACCGCGACCCCCGGGTCGCTGACCAACGACTTCTTCGTCAACCTGCTCGACCTGGGCACGACGTGGAAGGCGACGTCCGAGGACGCGAACACCTTCGAGGGTCGCGACGCCGTCACGGGCGAGGTCAGGTGGACCGGCACCCGGGCCGACCTCGTCTTCGGGTCGAACTCGGAACTGCGCGCGCTCGCCGAGGTCTACGCGAGCGACGACGCGCGGGAGAAGTTCGTGCGTGACTTTGTCGCCGCGTGGGTCAAGGTGATGGAGCTCGACCGGTACGACCTCGCGTGATCCTCGCGTCCGGGTCGGCCCCGCGCGGGGCCGACCCGGACGCCCGGGCGCGGGGGCAGCCCTTGACCGGTTGGGGCGGGTCTGGGCCAACCGCGATCGAGTGGCGCTCGCGGTCACCCTGATCGACGGCGGACGGGCCGAGGCGGTGTCGAGGAACAGGACACTGGGCTGACGTGGCGGCAGATTGGCGTTTCCACTGGCCCAGCCAACTGAATCATGAAAGTCTGACCCGATGAGCGCCGTCTTGGCTGTGGATAACCGGTCCGGCATCCTGGGTGTCGGCTACGAGGGTCGCTCCATAGACGAGTTCGTCGCGGACCTCGCGGACCGGGGGGTGGCCCGACTAGTCGATGTCCGGATGACCCCAATCTCTCGGAAGAAGGGCTTCAGCAAGTCCGCTCTCTGTCACGCGCTCGCCACGCGCGGAATCAGTTACGAGCATCGTCGTGAACTTGGCAATCCCAAGGAGAACCGACCTGGTTTCGGGGGCGATGCCGACGAGTTGGCGGCCGCTCAGGCGGCGTATGCCTCGATGCTTCGCCGCGCGGAGTCGGCGGCCGCGCTCGACGCGCTTGCGGATGTCGCGCAGACCGAACTGATTGCGCTGCTCTGTTTCGAGGCGGACGAGCGGCGCTGTCACCGCCAGGTCGTGCTGCGAGCTCTCGAAGAGCGACTGCCTACCGCTTCGGCCAGTACACCCCCAGCACGCTGAAGGTGTGCACGCGTTTGGCCTGGTTGCCGACGTAGAACGCGACATCCCGGCCGGGGGCGCACATCTCGTCCAGGAACTTCGCTTCGAGCGCCTGGGCAAGCGCCGCATCCGAGTAGCCGTGCAGCCTGCGCTGCAGCGCGACCAGTTCCCAGTCGATGACGTGCTGTTTGTGGCCCCTGCATCCACTCTCGTGGCAGCGGTAGTGGTATGCCGCCTTGAAACGGGGGGCTTGCAGCGGCGTCCTGCTCCTGCCGCTGAACAGATCGGGCTGGCTCACGTACGCCTCGATCTTGCGCTGCTCTTCAGGTGTCCAGCCCTCGTGGCGTGTCACCTTGAAGCCCCGAACCTCGCTCGGACGCACGAGAGCCAGTGACTGCGCGTCCGGGCGCGCCTGGGCGTCGCGGTTCAGCCGGCACATGGAATCTTCCACGCACGGGTCCAGCAGCTGTCGGCGAGACTTCCACGTATCGAGCTGGTGCTCCTTCCTGAGAGTGTCCATCATGGGTTTCCAACTCTCGCGTCGTTGATCCTGTCGCGCAGGCTTGGCCTCGACCGAGACGATGTCGTACTTCCTGAATGCCTCGTCGCTGTCCAGGTGCCTGAAGTTGATGGGATACAGGCGGACCCAGGATGTTCTCAGGGTGTCGGTGCGCAGCCCCGCCACACACACGGTTTCTCCGTACTTCTCCGATGGGTTGGGGGCCGCCTTCACGGTGATCAGGAGTTGCAATCGAACCCTGCGGTCGTCCACGGGCTTGGGATCAGGGCCGGACCCGCTGGGCCCGAAGAGCGACATCTGAGTCACGCGTGCCTCCAGCCGGAGGTAGCTGTAGGTAGTCATTCAGTCGCGGAGAGGTTTAGGTTCTCATGAAACCCGCCTGTACGGATAGGCCGCCGGCGATGCTGCTCGCCGATACGTGGCGGATGTCGGCGCTGCCAGGGCCGGCGTCTCGCCTCGCCTAGGATGGGGTCATGAGCGCTGAGGCCGTCGGCATGCACATGCCCGCCGTCGTGACGCTCGACGACGTGGCGGCGATGAATGCCGCCGACCCGAACGGCCACCGCTACGAGACCAGCCCCGAGGGGGTCCTGTCGGTCATGCCGCCGCCCGACTCGGAACACGCGATGATCGCCAGTCGCCTCTTCGCCTGGCTCATCATGGCGGGCTGGCCCGCCGAGCAGGTGCTCCAGGCCGCGGGCGTCCGCATCACCGGCCCCGCCGGTGACGGTGGCCGGATTCCCGACATGACGGTGTGGCGCAAGCCGCCGCCGCGAGGCGTCTGGTCGGCGGCTGGGAACGTCGTACTGGCGATCGAGATCGTCTCGCCCGGCTCCGAGGCCATGGACGCGGTCACGAAGGTCCGCGAGTACGCGTCGGCGGGGATCCCCCAGTACTGGGTGGTGGACCGGGACGGGGCGCAGACCGTCACCCTGCACCGGCTCGCCGCGCAGGGCGGTTACGAGGAGCGGGCGCGGATGCCGTTGGCGTGGCTGCTCCAGACCGTCCCCGCCGACCACCTGGACTGAGCGGCGACCGGAGGACTTTCGACGAGTGGTGCGCCGCTCTGGTCACGTGGCGATTTGGGCTGGATGCCGAGCCGAACCGCCTGCTTGTGGGTAGTGGGTGACCCCGGAGTCGCCTCCTGCTGTACTACGGTCGAGGGCGTGAATGGTCGTGCTGCGGCGTATGAGCCTCTGACGGCAGAGCGCCTGGGTGCCCTGCTCGTCGGAGCCGACGAGACGCGACGGTGGCGGTTGGTGGCCGAGTTCCTGGAGGAGTACCGCTGGGAGCCGGTCGAGACGCGAGGCGAGCTTCTGACATCGGAGCCGGCTCCTACCGGGGACGAGCGCTGGGATGTGTTCCTGGCTGCGTTGGTGGAGCACCTGGCGGCCAAAGACGGGCGGGGCGCGCCGGCATGGGTCGAGACGCGGTCGCTGCGGCGGTTCTGGTTTCCCTTCAATTCGCGTGCTGCGCGAGTTGACGCGATGGTGCACGCCCCAGCGGCGTTCCGGCGGCGGGGAGTGTACGTGGCGGCCCAGGAGTTGAACGTCGCATGAGCGCGGCTGATCCGCTGCTGGACCGGGGTGCCATCGAAGATGCCTTCCGCCGGCTCGGGGACAGGTTGGCGCGGCGGGGGATCGTCGCGGACCTGTACATCTTCGGCGGTGCGGCAATGGCTCTGGCCTACGATGCGCGGCGGGCTACCCGTGACATTGACGCCGTGTTCCAGCCGCACGGCATCGTGCTCGATGAAGCCCGGGCCGTCGCCGACGAACTGGGCCTGCCGCATTGGTGGCTGAATGAGCAGGCGAGCGCATACGTGGCTCCGGGCGGCGATGCGGCTGCCCCTCGCGTCTTCGACCACCCGGGCCTGCGGGTCGCGGCGGCATCGCCGGAACACCTGCTGGCCATGAAGGTGCTCGCGGCACGCCGTCGGGACGCCGAGGACATCCGCTTCCTGGTCGAGCACCTCCGGCTGACCAATGTCGAGCAGGTCCTCGGCCTGTGCGCAGAGATCTTTCCCGAGGAGGAGGTCCCGGCCCGGGCGAGGCTCGTGCTCGACGATGTTTTCGAGTCATGATTCGTGGTCCATCCAGCGCGATGACCAACCAACTTCGGTAGCTGTCACCACCTGCCCCGGGCCGGGCCCCGGAAGTGCGCGCCACGCGGTAGCCTCCCCGGCCATGCACAGCGAGCCCTGGTGGACGGCCGCCCCACCGCGCCGGGTCAGCCACCTCGCGGGCGTCGACCCCGAGCTGTTCCGGCTGGCCCTCGACCCGCTGCCGCCGGCCGCCCCGGCCGTCGTCGCCTACCGTCCCCGGCCCGGGCTCGACCTCGCCGGACTGGTCGGCGCGGTCCTCGACGCGCTGGAGGGCGCGGCCCGGGCGTGGTATCCCCGCTGGCTGCCCGGGGCGGACCGGCTCGACGGCGGCGGGCCGCTCGGGGTGGCCGCCGTCCGGAGCCTCGCCGCGCAGGTCGCCGCCCGGTCCGACCACTTCGGACCGTTCCTCGCCGACCTGGCCGAGCGGGCCCTGCGCGGCCGGGCCACTGTGGATCGGGCCATCCCGGGCGGCCCGCCGAGCGTCGGCCCGGAAAGCGCCGGCCGCCGCCGGGCGCGGTTTCCCGCCGAGGTACGCGCCGCCGGCCTCGCCCGGGTGCTGGCCGACGCGTACGGCCGGGACACCTGCGCCCTGCTGCTGGAGCCACCCGATGCGGCCGGCCCGGACGACGAGCGGGTGCTCGTGGCGGCGGCCGAGTGGCTGGCCCAGCACGGCCGGTGCGCGGTGTGGATCGTCGGCCCGCTGCGCCACGGGGCGGACCGGGTGCGCCCGGTGCCCGTGGCGCTCCCGCGGTACCTCGCCGAGCTGGCGGAGGACGTCGGTCGGGTTCCCGACACGGGCGGCGCCGGCCCAACAGCCGGGCAGGCGGCCGGCCTGTCGTGTCCGCCGATGTCCGGGGTGCCGCGCCCGGACAGCGCCGCCGAGCGGGCCCTGGAACGGGCGCTCGCGCCGCACGACTGGGCCCGCGACCGCCGGTGGAACCACACGTACGCGCCGCATCCGCTGGGCCGGTCGTACCGGTTGGACCTGTTCTGGGCCGTCGAGGGGGTTGCGGTGGAGGTGGACGGACCGGAGCATCGGGGGCGGATGATGTTCGCCGACGACCGGCGGCGCGACGTACGGCTCCAGCTCCTCGGGCTCGACGTGCTCCGGTTCACCAACGAACAGGTGCTGTCCAACGTCCAGGCCGTGGTCCGCGACATCCGGGACCTGCTGGCCCGGCGGCGTACGGGCGGCGCGTACCCCCAGAGAGAAGAGGCATGATGTCGAGCGACCTGCCGAGCCTGACCCCCAACCAGATCAACGCGCTCGTCGTGCTGATGGTCGAGGCCCGGGAGCTGACCAACGCCGAGCTGCGGGATCTGGCCGGCTTTCCGCTCACCGGCAAGGACAACGAGAAGCTGGTCCGGCTGGGCCTGGTCCAGACGGACCGGTCGCACCGCCCGTTCTCCCACGAGCTGACCGAGGAGGGCTGGCGGCTGGTGCGGGCCCTGCACACGGCCGACCCGCCGAAGGCCGGTGGCTCGTCCAGCCGGTCAATGTTCACCCTGCTCGGCAACCTGCACCGCGGGCTGGACCGGCTCCGGGTCAGCCACGCCGACTTCTTCAAGCAGACCCCCGCGCAGGCCGTCGAGGCCCAGCCCGCCGAGGAGGCCCCGGCGGCGCCGGAGGCGTCGGCCCGGCCGGCAGCCCCGGCACTGGCCCGGCCGCCGGCCGGCGATGCCGCGGTCGAGGCGCTGGTCCAGGCGGCATACCGGGAACTGGCCGACGTCCCCGGCGCCTGGGTGGGCCTCGCCGACCTGCGCGACCGGCTCGGCCACGTCGACCGGGCGGCCGTGGACGCGGCGCTGCGGGCGATGGTCCGGCAGGACGGCGTACGGATCATCCCGGTCGCCAACAGCAAGTCGCTGTCGGCGCGGGACCGGGCGGCGGCGGTGCGCATCGGCGACGAGGACAACCACGCCCTGTCGATCGGGGCGGCATGATCCCTGACGCGGAGCGCGCCGCCCTGGAGACGCTGACCTTCAACCCGGCGGTCACCCCCGACGACGTCTGGCGTCCGGCCCCGTACGACGTGCCGGAGCTGCACGAGAAGGTCGCCGACGAGATCCTGCGCGGGGTGGCCAGGGCGCGGACCGACGACACGAGCTGCCCGCTCGGGGTGGCCATGCAGGGCCGGGCCGGCTCCGGCAAGACCCACCTGCTCGGCGCCGTCCGCGAACGGATCCAGCGCGGCAGCGGCTACTTCTTCCTGGTCAACATGATCAGCGGCAAGACGTTCTGGGCGAGCGTCGCGCTGGCCATGGTCGAGGGGATGGGCCGGGACACCATCGGCTGGGAGACGCAGCTGCGCAAGTTCCTGCGCCGGCTCACCTCGCAGCTCGGCCTCCCGCCCGAGGTCCGCGACGCGGTGGCCGGCGCGCAGCCGCTGACCCGGGAGCACCTGGACGCCTTCGTCCGGGCACTGCGCACGTACCACCGGGAGGTGGGCCGGGACTGCCAGGACACGGCGCGGGCGCTGGTGCTGCACGGCTCCCGCGAGTTCGAGGACCAGGACGTCGGGTACGCGCACCTGATCAGCGAGCCGGGCGACCCGGAGGGCCGGGCGGCCTGGGGCATGAGCACGACGCTGCTGCGCACCCCGCAGCAGATCGTCCAGGACATCTCCCGGCTCATGGCGTTGACGCTTGACCCGACGGTGATCGCCGTCGACCAGCTCGACACGTTGTTCGCGCAGACCAGCACGGCCATGTTCGACCGCGGCGCGGCGGTGGACCAGGCCCAGGCGACCGCGTTCGGCCCGGTCGCGGACGGGCTGCTGACCCTGCGCGACGTGACCCGCCGGACGCTGATCGTGGTGTCCTGCCTGCCCGACACCTGGGAGCTGCTGACCCGCAGCGCGCCGACGCCGGTCGCGGACCGGTTCCGGGTGGCCGTGCTGCCCGACCGCATCCCGACCCCGGAGATCGGGCAGGCCATCGTGGCGAAGCGGTTCGCCGTCGCCTTCGCCGACCTGCGCTTCGTGCCGCCGCACCCGACGTGGCCGGTGCGCCCGGAGGCGTTCGCGGACGCCCCGAACCTCACCCCGCGGGCCCTGCTGCGCCGGGTGGACCGGCACGTCGCCCAGTGCCGGGACGCCGACGAGGTGACCGAGCTGGCGCGGCTGATCGACGCGGTGGACACGCCGGCCCCGGTTCCGGTCGCGGCCGGCGCCGCAGACCTGGCGCCGCTGGACGCGCGGTTCGCCGAGCTGGTCGCGGCGGCCGACGTCGGCCCCGCGCTGGACCACCGGACCGAGGACGAGCACCTGCCGGCGCTGCTCGCCGCCGGGCTCTCCGCGTGGGTCGCGGAGCAGGCCCCGACCGGGGCGACGTACAAGCACGACCCGCCGCCGGGCCGCAAGCCGGCGCTGCACGGCCGGCTGATCGAGGTGCTGGACGAGGCCACCGAGAACGAGGCGCACTGGTGCTTCCGGGGCATCGCCCACCCGAACGCGGTCGCCACGATCTCCCGGGTCAGGGCGGCCTGCACGATGGCGGGCCTGGACCGGCAGTTCCCGCAGCGCCGGCTGGTGCTGCTGCGCAACGGCCCCTGGCCGACGGGGAAGCGTACGGCCGAGGTGCTGGCGGCGTTCGACGCGGCCGGCGGGGTGCGCTGCGCGGTCGAGGAGGCCGATCTGCGGGTGTTCGCGGCGCTGCGCGAGCTGGGCCGTACCCCGGACGCGGCCTTCCACGAGTGGCTGCTGGCCCGCCGGCCGGCGAGCGGGACGGCGCTGCTGCGCGCGGTGCTCGGCGACCCGGCCGCGCCCGTCGCGGCGCAGGACCCGGCCGCGGCGTCGGCACCGACGCCGGAGACCGGGTCGGCACCGGCCGAGTCGAACGGGCCGTCGGGTGGAGGCCAGGCGTCGGGTGGTGGCGGGCTCTCGGGTGGAGGCCAGGCGTCGGGTGGCGGCGGGGCGTCCATCCGGCTCGGGCAGGGCACGGACGGCGGGGAGCCGTTCGTGGTGAACCTGGAGTCGCTGCGTCGGCACACGGTCATTTTCGCCGGCTCCGGCTCGGGCAAGACGGTGCTGATCCGGCGGCTGGTCGAGGAGTGCGCCCGGCAGGGGGTCTCCGCGATCGTGCTGGACCCGAACAACGACCTGGCCCGGCTGGGCGACCCGTGGCCCGAGCCGCCGGCCGGCTGGGCGCCGGGCGACGACGAGCGGGCCCGGGACTACCTCGACCACACCGAGGTCGTGGTGTGGACGCCGCGCGTCGGCGCCGGCCGGCCGCTGAGCTTCCAGCCGCTGCCGGACTTCACCCCGGTGCGGGACTCGCCCGACGAGTTCGACCAGGCCATCCGCTCCGCCGTGGAGGCGCTCGCGCCCCGCGCCGGGGTGGACCGGTCGACCCGGCTGGCCCAGCAGGGCAAGGCGGTGCTGACCGAGGCGCTGCAGGCGTACGCGCGGACTCCGATGGTGGGCCTGTCCGGCTTCGCCGAGTTCCTCGCCGACCTGCCCGACGGGGTGAGCCGGCTGGCCAAGGCCGACAAGCTCGCCCAGGAACTGGCCGAGGCGCTGAAGGCCGCGATGGTCACCGACCCGCTCTTCGGTGGCGCGGGCGCGCCGGCCGACCCCGGCCTGCTGCTCACGCCGACGCCGGGCAGGCGGGCCCGGGTGTCCGTGGTCAGCTTCGTCGGGCTCACCTCCGACCAGGAGCGGCAGAGCTTCGTCAACCAGTTGCAGATGGCGCTGTTCGCCTGGATCAAGCGGCACCCGGCCGGGAACCGGCCGCTGGGCGGCCTGTTCGTGATGGACGAGGCCCAGACCCTCGCCCCGTCGACCGGGAACACCGCGTGCACCGCCAGCTCGATCGCGCTGGCCGCGCAGGCCCGCAAGTACGGCCTCGGGCTGGTCTTCGCCACCCAGGCGCCGAAGGGCCTGCACAACCAGATCTCCGGCAACGCCACCACGCAGTTCTTCGGCCTGCTCAACGCGCCGGCGCAGATCGACGCCGCCCGGCAGTTGGCCGAGGCGAAGGGCGGCCGGCTGCCGGACATCGGGCTGCTGCGCAGCGGCCAGTTCTACGCGGCGGGGGAGGGCTTCTCCTTCGTCAAGGTGGACACTCCGATGTGTCTGACCCACCACCCGAAGGCGCCGCTGACCCCGGAGGAGGTCGTCGACCGGGCCCGGTGACCCGACCGAGCACCCCGCCCGGGTCGGGCCGCCGGGGCCCGCGGCGGTGGCCACGGCACGGGGGCGACCGTGGCCACCTGTCTCAGTACGCCAGCTCGACCGGCCGCCCGAGCAGCAGGGCGCCGTTGTTGCCGAGCCAGCCCTCGGCCGCCGCGGCGTGCTGGGAGAAGGTGTGGACGTCCCGGAACCGGCGCTGCACGGGGGAGGAGTCGCGGGCCGCTCCGCCCCCGGCCGCCCGGTAGCAGACGTCGACGGCGCGGGTGGCCGCCTCGGTCACCCAGGGCAGGCTCGCCGAGATCCGCGGGTGCAGCGCGGCGATCGCCGTCGGGTCGCCGGCGCGGGCCGCCTCGTGCAGGTCGTCGGCCAGCGACCGCACCAGCGCCCGGGCGGCCCGCACGTCGAGGTCCGCCCGGCCGAGCTGCACCCGGAAGGCCGGCGAGTCGGCCAGGGACTGCCGGGCGTAGAGCCGCTGCCGGCCGCCGTCGAGCAGCGCGACCATGTCGTCCAGGGCGCCCTGGGCGATGCCGACGGCCACCGCGCCCAGGTGCAGGACGAACTGGGCCAGTGGGGCGACGAACCCCGGCCCCGGTACGCACGGCGTGCCCGCGAACAGGTCGAAGCTCAGCTCCGCCGGGCAGAACACCGAGTCCACCGTCACGTCGTGGCTGCCGGTGCCGCGCAGCCCCAGGGCGTGCCAGGTGTCCACCACCGTCACCCGCTCCGCCGGGAACAGCATCGAGCGCAGCTCCACCGGCTGGCCGCCCGGCCCGGGCAGCGGCTGGCCGTCCCCGGTCAGCACGCAGTTGCCGAAGATCCAGTCGGCGTGCCGGGACCCGCTGGCGAACGCCCACCGCCCCGTCACCTGGAACCCGCCGTCGGCCAACTCGGCCCGGCCCTGCGGGGCGAACCCGCCGGCCACCACGACGTCGGGGCCGTGCGCGTAGACCTTGTCGAACCGGTCCCGGGGCAGCATCGCCAGCAGGTGCGGCGCCTCCGACCCGATCATCACGGTCCAGCCCGTCGAGCCGTCCGCCCGCGCCAGGGCCTCCAGCACCGCCAGCCCGGTGCGCGGGTCCGCCTCGTACCCGCCGTGGCTGCGCGGGACGAACATCCGGAAGCAGCCGGCGTCGCGCAGCCGGTCGAGCAGGTCGGCGGGCAGTTCCCGGGCGGCCTCGATCTCCTCGGCCCGCCGGGCCAGCTCCGGGGCCAACTCCCGCACGGCGCCGGTCAGTCGGGTCCGGTCCTGGTCGTCCATCGTCGCCTCCCGCTCGCCCGGCTCGCGGCTCCGCCTCGGCGCCGCAGCACCGACGCTCGACCGCCCGACGTCCCGACGTCCAGGGACGTCGGTACCGGCCGGCCGGGAAAGCGGCGCGCGAGGAAAGTTCCCGGGCTGCCGGGACGGGGCGCACCAGGCGGTCGGGACGCCGGGACGGCCAGGCTCGGTGGGCGGACCCCTCGGCGGCCGCTGGCTGACTGTCGCGGGACCGACATCCGCCCTGGAACGACGGGGGATCGGCAACTGACACCGCGACTGCCAGGATCGGATCATGCTGATCGAGCGAACGCCCCGGGCGTCGAACCCGGCGACGGCCCGCGGCGACCGCCGGCACCCGGCCGCCGCCTGGGCCGTGCTGGTCGCCTGCGTGCTGCTGCTCACCGGTACGGCGCTCTGCTGGGGGTTCGCCCGCCGCCCCTGGGGGCTGGCCCAGCTCTACTTCCTCGTCGACTTCACCGACTGCGCCGTGTACGGGTCGGTGGCGTGGCTGATCCTGCTGCGCCGCGCCCACCCCGTCGCCTGGCTGCTCGCGCTGACCGGCGTCGGCGGCGGCGTCGCCGCCCTGGGTGCCCAGTACGCCGACCTGCTGCGGGTGCACCCCGGCCTGCCCGGGATCGGCTGGCTCGTCTCGGCCCGGCACTGGGGCTGGGCGCCGGGCATGCTCTCGCTGATCGTGGTGCTGCCCTGGCTGGTCCGGGAGGGCCGGCTGCCGGTGGGGCCCCGGGTGGCCGTCACGGTGGGCGCCGCCGTGGTCGGCTCCTTCGAGCTGTTCCAGCTGACCTGGCCCGGCCCGGGCGGGACGGGCTCCGACGCGCCGCTGCCGATTCCCAGCGCCGCCTGGGCGACGCTGACCGAGCGGGCGCAGCCCGTGCTCGCCGCCCTGGTGGCGGTGCTCGGGCTGGTCGCCGCCGCCGGGGCGCTGCTGCGGCGCCGGGTCGCGCCCGGCGTCGAGCGGGTCGGGCTGGGCTGGCTGGCCGTCGGCACGGCGCTGCTCGCGGTGAGTTTCGCCCCGGTGGCGCTGCCGCCCGACTGGAGCTGGTCGGTGCTGTCGTGGCTGCCGCCGGTGGCGATGCTGGCCGCGCAGGCGTTCTTCCCGGCGGCCGTGCTGGCCGTGGTGCTGCGGCAGCGGCTGTGGGGGATCGAGATCGCCGTCCGTCGTACGCTGGTCTGGTTCCTGCTGACCTTCCTGCTGGTCGCCGCGTACGTCGTCGGGGTGACCACCGTGGACGCCCTGCTCCCGGCCAGCCGCGCCGTGCCCGGGGTGCTGGTCACCGCCGTGGTCGCGGCGGCCGTGCAGCCCGGCCGGTGGTGGGTGCAGCGGCGGGTGGACCGGCTGATCCACGGCGCGGCGGCCGAGCCGCTCGGGGTGGTGCGGGGCGTCGGCGACCGGATCAACGCGAGCGAGGACCCGGCCGACGTGCTGCACGGCGTGGCGCAGGCCCTCACGGACCTGCTGCGGCTGGGCGCCTGCGGCATCGAGGTGGACGGCCCGGAGCCGTGCACCGCCCACTGCGCCTCCCCGGGGCCGGTGGGGGAGCCGCTGGTGCTGCCGCTGCGGCGGGGCGAGCGGGAGGTCGGGCGGCTGACCGCGTGGGCCCGGGCCGGCGAGCGGCTGGACGGGCGTACCCGATCGGCGCTGGTCGACCTCCTGCCGCTGGTGTCCTCGGCGGCCAGTCTCGCCGCGGCCAGCCGGGCACTGGTCGCCTCCCGCGCCCGGCTCGCGGAGGCCCGCGACTCGGAACGCCGCAAGCTGCGCCGGGACCTGCACGACGGGTTGGGCCCCGCGCTGGCCGGGATCGCGCTGGGTCTCCAGGCGGCCCGCAACCTGATCGGCGCCGACCCGGCCGGGGCCGGCCCGCTGCTCGACCGGCTGCGCGACGAGACGGACCAGCGGGTGGAGCAGGTGCGCGACCTGGCCCGCGGCCTGCTCCCGCCGGTCCTCGGCGAGCGGGGGCTCGCCGCCGCCCTGCACGAACTGGCCCGGCGGTACGACGGCTCGGGGCTGGCCGTGCTGATGGAGGCGGCGCCGTCGCCGCTGCCCGAGCCGGTGGCCACCGCCGTGTACGGCATCGTGGCCGAGGCGGTCCGCAACGCGCAGCGGCACTCCGGGGCGGCGACCTGCCGCGTCGTGGTCGACCGGGGCGCCGACGGGCTCGTCGTGCGGGTGTCCGACCCGGGGCGGGGGATCGCGGCGGGCACCCCGGCCGGGGTGGGCATGCTGTCCATGCGGGAACGGGCGGAGGGAGTCGGCGGCGTGTGTGAGATCGGCGCGGGGGAGCAGGGCGGGACCACGGTCGTCGTACGGGTGCCGGCCGACCGCCTGCCCCCGTACGACGAGGAGCGGCCGGCCCGTTCCGACCCGACGGCCGTGATCGCGGGGGCGGTGCGCCGGTGAGCGGCGAGCAGGAGGTCATCCGGGTGGCCGTGGTCGACGACCACCCGGTGTTCCGGCTCGGCATGTCGGCGCTGCTGGCGTCCACGCCGGGCCTGGAGGTCGCCGGCGAGGCGGCCGACGCAGACGAGGCGGTCCGGGTGGCCGGCCTCCGGCAGCCGCAGGTCGTCATCATGGACCTGCACCTCGGCGACGGGCGTTCCGGTGTGGAGGCCACCCGGGAGATCGTCGCCCGGTACCCGGGCACCGGCGTGCTGGTGGTGACCATGCTGGACGACGACGACTCGGTCTTCGCGGCGCTGCGCGCCGGGGCCCGCGGGTACCTGCTCAAGGGCGCCGCTCCCGGCGAGGTGGAGCGGGCGGTCCGGGCGGTGGCCAACGGGGAGGTGCTGCTCGGCCCGGTGATCGCGAGCCGGGCGATCGGCTTCCTCTCCGCCGGCCGTACGGGCGGGCGGGCGCCGTTCCCCGAGCTGACCGACCGGGAGCGCGAGGTGCTCGACCTGGTCGCCCAGGGGCTGGGCAACGTGGCCGTCGCCCGGCGGTTGACGCTGAGCCCGAAGACCGTGCGCAACCACCTGTCGAACGTGCTGACCAAGCTCCAGGTCGCCGACCGGGGCCAGGCGATCCAGCGGGCCCGCGAGGCCGGCCTCGGCCAACCCTGAGAAGGGGCCCTTCCTTCCCCATATGCTCGGCCCATGGAACTGCGGATCTTCACCGAACCCCAGCAGGGCGCCAGCTGCCCGGCCCGCTGGCGATCACCGTCGCCCAGGTCGACCAGATGAGCGGCGGCCGGGTCGAGTTGGGCATCGGCACCGGCTGGTACGCCGAGGAGCACACCGCGTACGGCATCCCGTTCCCGCCGCTCGGGGAGCGGTTCGACCGGCTGGAGGAGCAGCTCGCGGTCATCACCGGGCTGTGGGAGACTCCGGCCGGCGCGACGTTCGACTACCCCGGGAAGTACTACCCGGTGGCCGACTCGCCCGCCCTGCCCAAGCCGGTGCAGCAGCCGCGCCCGCCGATCCTGCTCGGCGGGAAGGGGGCGAAGCGTACGCCCCGCCTCGCGGCCCGCTACGCCGACGAGTTCAACCTGCCGTTCGTCTCCGTCGAGGACTCGGCCGCGCAGTTCGAGCGGGTCCGCGCGGCCTGCGCCGAGACGGGCCGCGACCCGGGCACCATGCGCTGGTCGAACGCGCTGGTGCTGTGCTGCGGCCGGGACGAGGCGGAGGTGCGCCGGCGCGCCGAGGCGATCGGCCGGGACCCGGCCGAGCTGCGCGAGAACGGCCTCGCCGGCACCCCGGCCGAGGTCGTCGACAAGATCGGCCGGTACGCGGCGGTCGGCAGCCGGCGCATCTACCTCCAGGTGCTGGACCTGGCCGACCTGGAGCACGTCGAGCTGGTCGCCGCCGAGGTCATGCCGCAGGTCTGAGCCGCGCCCCGCGCCACCCGCTGTCGGGAGGGAACCCGGCGGCGTATGGTTCCCCGACGACGCCGGGGCTCTCCGGCGTCGACGGTCACGGCGGCGGGAGGGCGACGTGGGCGCGGGCGAGCGGGAGCAGACGGCGGGGGTGCCGGGCCGCAACTGGGCCGGCAACATCCGGTACGCGGCCGCGCGGCGGCACCGGCCGTCGACCGTGGACGAGCTGCGCCGGCTGGTCGCCGGCAGCGCCCGGGTCCGGGCGGTCGGCACGGGGCACTCGTTCAACCGGCTCGGCGACACGATCGGCGACCTGGTGTCGCTGGCCGGGCTGCCGCCCACCGTCGAGATCGACCGCGAACACGGCACGGTGACCGTGGCCGCCGCCGTGCGCTACGGCGAGCTGGCCGCCCGGCTGCACGCCGCCGGCTACGCCCTGCCGACCATGGCGTCGCTGCCGCACATCTCGGTGGCCGGCGCGGTCGCCACCGCCACCCACGGCTCCGGCGGCGGCGTCGGCAACCTCGCCACCGCCGTCTCCGCCCTGGAGCTGGTCACCGCCGACGGCGACCTGCTGACCGTACGCCGGGACGGCGACGGGGACCGGTTCGCCGGGATGGTGGTGGGGCTGGGCGGGTTGGGGGTCGTCACCCGGGTCACGCTCGACGTGGTGCCCACCTTCGACGTGCGGCAGTACGTCCGGCTCGACCTGCCCCGGGCCGCGCTGGACGAGGCGTTCGCCTCGGCGTACAGCGTCAGCCTCTTCACCGACTGGCGCGGCGAGGGGATCGCCCAGGTGTGGCGCAAGCAGCTCGCCGACGAGCCCCCGCCCCCGGCGGACTGGCTCGGCACGACGGCGGCCGCCGGGCCGTGCCACCCGGTGCCCGGGATGGCGGCGGCGAACTGCACGGCCCAGCTCGGCGAGCCCGGCCCGTGGCACGAGCGGCTGCCGCATTTCCGGCTCGGCTTCACTCCGAGCAGCGGCGACGAGCTGCAGTCGGAGTACCACCTGCCCCGGGCGGCGGCGGCCGAGGCGCTGGCCGCCCTCGACCCGGCGGGGGACCGGATCGCCGCCGTGCTCCAGGTCTGCGAGCTGCGTACGGTCGCCGCCGACGCGCTGTGGCTGAGCCCACAGTACGAGCGGGACAGCCTCGCGGTGCACTTCACCTGGATCGCCGACGCCGGGGCGGTCGCCCCGGTGGTGGCCGAGGTGGAGCGGCGGCTGGCCCCGTTCGCGCCCCGCCCGCACTGGGGCAAGGTGTTCGGGCTCGACCCGGCGGCGGTCGCCGCCGCGTACCCCCGGCACGCCGACTTCGTGGCCCTGCTGCGCGACCTGGACCCCGAGGGCAAGTTCGGAACGCCCGACCTGGACCGCTACTTCCCCCGCTGACCGGGCGCCCGGCCCGCCTTGATGCGTGACGCCGCAGCGACCCGACACGCCGGGGCGGATGTCGCTGAACTGCCACAATCAGGCCCGCGCCGCCGGAGCGACCGGCGGCGCAGCGGGTCAGCGTCGGCCGCCCGTGGTCGTCTGGTCGCGGAGGCTGCCGCGCTGCACCGCCCGGCTGATGTCGCTGGGCGACACGATGCCCACCAGGCGCTGGTCGGCCACCACCAGCGCCCGGCCGTCGGCGCACCGGCTGAGTCGGGGCAGCAGCTCGGTGAGCTGCTCGTCCGGCGAGGCCAGCACCAGGTCGTCGGCCCGGCAGGCCACCTCCTCCAGCCTGGTCTGGTCGCGGCGATCGGCCGGTATGTGGCGTACCCGGTCGAGGGTGACCAGGCCGACGGGCCGGCCGCCGTCCGCAGTCAGCGGCAGCGCCGAGTGCCGGTACGCGAACAGGTGGTGGTCGACGAAGTCCCGCACGGTCATGTCCCCGGTGGCGGTCTGCGGCTGCGGCGTCATCACGTCGGCCACCCGCACCCCGCGCAGCGCGCTGCCCATCCGGGCCTGCCGCTCCTCCATGCCGGCCGCCCCGATCAGGAACCAGCCGATCAGCGCCAGCCACAGCCCGCCGGCCCCGGCCCCGCGCAGGAACTGCCACAGTCCCAGCGCGATCAGCAGCGCGCCGAGCGCCCAGCCGGCCCGGGCCGCCACGACCGACGCCTTCGTCCGGTCGCCGGTGGCCTTCCACACGACGGCGCGCAGCAGGCGCCCGCCGTCCAGGGGCGCCGCCGGCAGCACGTTGAAGATCGCCAGCAGCACGTTGATGCCCGCCAGCCAGGCCAGCGCCCCGATCGCCAGGCCGTGCACCCCGGCCACGGTGAGCAGCGCCGCGACGCCGCCGAAGAAGAGGCCGAGGATCAGGCTGACCAGCGGCCCGACCCCCGCGATGCGCAGCTCCGCCCCGGGATCGCGGGCCTCGCCGCGCAGCTCGGAGACGCCCCCGAACAGCCACAGCGTGATCCCGCCGACGCCGATGCCGTTGCGCTTGGCGACCACCGCGTGGGCCACCTCGTGGGCGAGCAGCCCGAGGAAGAAGACCACCCCCGCGAGCAGCCCGGCCAGCACGTACGCCCAGACCGGCCGGCCCGGGTACGCGCGCGGGAACTGGCTCGCCGACAGCCCCCAGACGATCAGCCCGAAAATGACCAGGACGCTCCAGTTGACGCCGACGGGTACGCCGGCGACCCGACCGATCCGGAAGCTCGCCCTCATGGGCGTCGGCATACCCGTGTTCACCGGTCCCATGCCGGACGTCGCGGCGGCGAGGGTGGGGCGGCGGAGGCCGCCCGGCTGCTCCGGAGCCGGGCGGCGGGCGGCGCTCGACCGGACGGGGATGGTCGGCGGCCCTGTGGAGCTGCCCCGTTTACGCTATCGGCGCCTTGGCTTCCCTCGTCCCGACTCCGCGATCTTGCACTTGCTGCCCCGGCAAACCGCTGCAAATGGCCCATTCCGTGGGCCGAAAGTGCAAGATCGCGGGGGTTCACCGAGGACGCCGAACGGCCGGCCCAGGCGGGGCTGTTGTACAGGTGACCTGACACTGGTGATGGTTGCCGGACCCGGTGCCGGGTGTCGGCGTTACCCCAGGGACGCCGCAGCGTTCACCCGCGGCGCGCTCCACTGTTCACCTGGGCGGTGTGGCCGCGTCAGCCGGCTTTGCTGAGGTGCTGGTCATGACAGAGAAGCGCCCGGACGCCCCGTCCGCCGACGATTCCGGAAACCTCACGCGCCGCAACGTTCTGGCCCTCGCCGGTGGGGCCGCGGTGGCCGCCGGCGTCACGGCTGGTTCCGCCACGCCGGCCGTGGCCGCCGGTCAACCCGAAGCCGTGGACCCGTCCGGGGCGGACACCCCGGCGCCCTGGCTCGGTGGCCGGCCGCTGCTCTGCGAGCCGTACCTGCTCGACCCGCAGTCGGACAGTGTCCACGTCGTCTGGCACACCGAGGAGCACGGCACCGGGCAGGTGCTGCTGCTCGGGTCGGCGGTCACCGGCATGACCGAGCAGGCCGCCGTCGACGCGGCCACCGGCAGCCGCGGCGCCGGCTCCGGCTGGCGTCGGCTCGCCGCGGAGACCATCCGGCTGAGTCGGACCCGGGAGGACGCCTCCTCGGCGGTACCCGGCCGCACGTACGGCGGGGTGCTGGACCGGCCGGTGTACCGGCACCTGGTCCGGGTCACCGGCCTGCGGGCCGGCGAGCGTACCCCGTACCGGGTGGTCTCCGTCGACCACCTGGGACGGGCGACGGTGACCGCCGCGTACTCCCTGGCCCCCGCCGTGCCCAAGCGCAAGCCGGTGCGACTGCTGCTCACCAGCGACCACCAGCTCAAGACGATGACCCCGGCCAACCTGGAGAAGGTCGCCGAAACCGCCGGGGTACGCCTCGACGGCGTCCTCGTCGCCGGTGACCTGGTCAACGTGCCCGACCGGGCCAGCGAGTGGTTCGACAGCACCAGCGGACTGGCGTTCTTCGCGGGGCTGACCGGCCGGGCCAGCCGGACCATCGCCGGGCGCACCTACCGGGGCGCGCCGCTGATCCAGCACTCGCCGATCTTCCCGGCGATCGGCAACCACGAGGTGATGGGGCGCTGGTCCGACGCGGCCGGCCTGGACGCCCAGTTCAACGACCCGCAGCCGGTGGAGGTCGCCCACCGCCGCTGGCAGCAGACCCAGCCGGGTGGGATCGACGAGGCGACCTGGGTGAACCGGAACTCCTGGGACGTCACCACGTACGAGGAGATGTTCCCGTACCCGAGCAGCGCCGAGGGCGGGCCGCGCTGGTGGTCCCGGACCATCGGCGACGTACACGTGATCACCCTGTTCGCCACCCAGATCTGGCGGTCGGCCGCCCCCAACAGCCGGGGCAAGTTCTCCGAGTCCGGCGCCGACCTGAACGACGAGAGCAGGTGGGGCTACGGGCAGTTCATCTTCGAGCCGATCAAGGAGGGGTCGCGGCAGTACCGCTGGCTGGAGCGGGAACTGGCCTCCACCGAGGCGCGGCAGGCACGCTACCGGGTGGTCATGTACCACCACCCCGGCCACGGCCTCGGCGACAACTCCGCACCTCCGTTCACCGACCCGGTCCAGAGGATCACCCGGGACCCGGCCACCGGCGCGGTGACGGCGGTGAGCTACGAGTACCCGCTCGCCGACGACCACATCCTGCGCGACCTGGAGCCGCTGTTCAGCGCCAACGGGGTGAACCTGGTCCACAACGGGCACTCGCACCTGTGGAACCGCTTCCGCAACGCGGACGGGGTCAACTGGCTGGAAACGTCGAACGTGGGCAACAGCTACGGGGCGTACGACGTCTCCAGCGGCGCCTCGCGGAACCTGCCGGCGAGCCCCGACCACATCCGGCAGGGCGACCCGGGCGGCCTCGTCCCGGCGGTGCCGACCATCGCCCCGCTGACCGACGCCGCCGGCAAACCCCTGCCGTACGTGTCCAGCAACGACATCACCGTCTTCTCGCTGCTCGACTCGGCGGCCGGGGTGGTGCGGTCGTACCGGTTCGACACCCGGCAGCCGGACTCCGCAGTGGTGCTCTTCGACGAGTTCACGCTGGCCTGACCGGGCCAGCGAACGGCGGCGGGAGGACGGGCCAGACGTCCTCCCGCCGTTCGGCCGCCCGCTGCCGACGGGTGAACAGGTCGCGGATGCCGAACGACCGGCTCAGCCACCGGTGCAGCGCCCGGCGGTCGGCCGCCGCGTCCAGGTCGTCGGGCAGGCTCCAGACATCCTTCGCGTACGGGGTGTCGTCGGCCCCGATCGCCGCGAGCAGGCCGGACCGGCGCACCAGACACGGGTAGCAGTGACCGCAATGAAACTCAGGCCGGTCCCTGGGCGGGTGGCCGCAGCTGACGGTCACGCCGGTCAGGACGTCGGGCGGCAGCCCGCCCGCGAGGGCACGCTGGCAGACCTCGCCCTTGGTCAGAAACAGGTACGGGTTGACGAGGGTGACCTTGCCGCCCACGCTGCGGATCAGCTCGTTGAGCAGGCCGAGGGTGTGCGGGTGCACCGATCGGGTGGAGCATGCCGCCACCCGGGCGGGCGTCAGCGCCGGATTGAGCGCGAGCTGCCCGTTCTCGGGTACGGCCACCCGCGGCACGTCGTGGGCGGCGGCGAGGAAGACGGCGGTGGCGGGCGTACAGCAGCCCTCTCGTGCGGGAGGACTTCTCCAGTGTGGCTCCCTGGGCCTGGAGCTGCTGCGAGGTCCTGAACTGTCCGACCGTCCTGGCGGAATTCGCCTCGATCGCGGCGAGGACGCGTTCCTGCGGCCCGCCCCACTGCGGTTCGTGGTACGAGACCAGCAGCAGGCTGCCCGCCGACAGCCGGGCACGTTCGGCCGCGTACGCGGTGGAGTCGAGGCCGCCGGAGAAGAGGGCGACCTCCTCGACCTCGGGATCGGCGTCGAGCCGGCCCTGCTGCGGCCAGGGGTCGGCGCCCGGGAACACCTCGATCGCCCAGCGATCCGCGGTGAGCGCCTCGACGACCCGGGTCAGCAGCGCGAGGGCAGCTCCACCCCGGTGTCGCCCAGGCCCAGCGCCTCGGTGACCGTTGTGCCGACCAGGTCCCGGGCCACGTCGGCGAGCCGTGGTCGTCGCGGTTCGCGTACCGCCTCCTCCTCGCACGGGTCGGGCAGGACCTTGACGACCTGGTCCGCGACGAAGCCGGCCACGACATCGGTGGGGTCGAGCGCTACCAGCGCGGGGACGGCGAGCTTGACGTTCTCGGCGATGAGGACGTGCACGAACTCGCCGACCATTTCCCCGAAGAACGTCCGGTACAGGGCGCAGAACAGCTCACCCGTGATCCGGGACGGGGAAGCCGGGTCGGCGAGCGGGCCGTCCGGCGCGACGAGGCGTTCGGCCACTTCCCGCACGGCGCGTCGGGTCGCCGCGTCCACGATGAGCCGACCGTCGCCGCCGACCTCGGTGACGAACCGGCGGACGAACTCGCCGGCGGGATCGGTCGGCGCGGCGCGATGCAGGTCCCGGAGCAGTGGAGGATCGGGCCGCAGCAGCTCGTCCAGCGCGGTGACGAGGCGGTGGCCGGCCTCCTGCGCCGCGCCGCGGAGGCCGAACCGCTCGGGATCTTCGAGGAGAGCGTCCCGCAGCGCCCGCCGGTACTGCGTCGCGACGTCCGAGGCGGTCCGCTCGTCGCCGTCGGCTAGCGAGTCGGGCCGGCTGTCGGCGTCCGGGGTCCAGCGGCTCAGGCGGCTCTTCGCGCCGCTCCACCCGCCGTACCTGGGGCCGGCAAGGCGCGTCGACGTGCCCACGAGCGACCTCCCGGAGGGGGACGGGACAGTGCGCGAACGAAGTCTATTGAATTGAGAGGTCTGGGCGCTGCCAAAGGTTCGTGATCGACGGGGTTGGGAAGCCGTCGAGCCGGCTGGTCAGCCGCCCATGGTGACCGTGGTGAAGTGGTAGTTGCCGGGTCCGACCGACTTGTCGAGGGTGCGCATGATCCGGTCTGGGCTGTCGTACGGGCCCTGCTGGAAGTAGGGCTTGCCGTCCAGGCCGAAGGTGATCCGGCTCGGCGGCTCCCACGTGCCCAGGTGGGGTGCCGCGCTGTAGAAGTCGCGATGCGGGTCGAAGCCGAGTTCGCGAGCATAGTCGACGGCACCGAAGACCAGGTGGCGGGCAAGCTCGATGGGCGCCTCGATCATCCCGGATTCGTAGGCCGCGAAGAAATCCTCAAGGAAGTACGGCAGGTCGTCGAACGTCGAGGTGGCCGGCGGCACCGCGTTCTTGACCCCGAGGCAGTACGTGTCGACCAGGAATCCGCAGACGGACGCTGAGTCCCCGTCGGCCCGGGCCACGACGACGCTCACCAGGCCGGCGCCGACCGCCATCCGCCGGAGTTTGCGATCATCGACCCAGTCGGCGGGCCGATCCGTGATGGTCAACCCGTTGCTCCACTGGCGGCTGATCCAGCAGCCCACCAGCGGCAAATCCGAGGGGCGGACGCGGTTCGGCCGCTCGACGGCGACTCCCCGCACGAGAGGGGTAACCACAGCGCGGGTGACGCCCAACTCGCGGGCGATCTGCTTGGGGGTCTTGCCGGCCGCGCGAAGCGCCTGCGCCCGTGCCTTAAGCTCTTCGGAACTCACCCGGTCATCTTCGTGCCGGATGCGATGGTGGTCAAACAACCACGTCAGTGCATGGCGAGGCTGCGGACTGCCTCGCGAAGCGGGTGCAGGAACGGAGCCTCCTGCCATCGTCTCGGCCCGTATCGGGCGTAGGCGTACATGACGGCGTAGCACCAGGCGGACGGGCCCGACATCCGCAGCGGCTCGACGTCGGCGAAGGAGAGAACGCAGCTCGGGCCGTCGATGACGAATTCCAACGCCGCATCGTGGGCGAACGGCAGCCACCGGCCGTCGACGCAGCACCACGTCGTCGTTGGCGTCACCACGACCCGGGCGTACGCGAATTCGCGCCACTGTGCCTGCGCCAGGTTCTCTGCTCGCGCTCGCGCGATGCCGTTGCCGACGAGGTTGCCGACCACCGCGCCGGTGACGAAAGCGGGCGAACCATAGGCGTACGTCCAGCTCTGCCCGTACGTGGCCGTGGTGCCGTAGAAGCGGGCGTAGTGAAATGGGGCGTCCAGGTAGACGGGGCCGGGATCGAGGAACCCGGGCGCGATCACGGAAGGTGGCAGTTCGCCCCTGGCGAGTCGCTGGTACAGCCGGAGCGCTTCCTGCCAGCCCTGCTGTAGCGCTACCTCCGACGGGCGAGGTCTGGGTGGCCGGCGCGCGGGCAGCACGCGGCCCAGCCCGTAGGCGAGAGCGTAGGCGAGAAGCGCCCACGGTCCGGTAAGGGCTCGCAGATAATTAACCCGTAGTCTTCGTGAATGGCCCTCGGTTTTGTGGTATGAGCACAGTGGACGAACGGCAAGCGGTGCTGGCGGCGAAGTTCGAAGCGATCGTTCCGCATCTAGATG
>NZ_JBDPMC010000085.1:0-25051 GCF_039871625.1 Micromonospora sp. B11E3
CGCAACGTCAGCCTGTGCCCGTGGAACATCGGCAGGATCACCGCGGCGGCCCTCGTACTCCTGCACATCGAGCACAACCGCACAACCTGATCACCCAACGCCACGACCCGTTACGCGGAAAGGCTCATGGAGTTGTGGTGGCGAACAAAAGCCGCTAGTCGGACAAGGAAGACGCCAGGAGTCCATGATCGACGACGAGGGGGCGGGTGCGCTGCCCGCCGAGGGGGTGCCCGCGGAGCGGGTGCTGGCGGAGATCCGGGCGCTGCGAGCGCTGGACCGGCCCACGCACGGCGGGCGCCTGTTCGCGTACGTCTACGACCCGGCGGTGCCCGGGCTGGACGCGCTGGCCGCCGCCGCCCACGCCGAGGCCACGCACGTCAACGGGCTCGACCCGACCGCCTTTCCGTCCCTGCTGGCGATGGAGAACGCCCTGGGCGGCGCGGCGGCCCGGCTGCTCGGCGGCGGCCCCGGCACGACCGCCCCGGACGTCGTCGGCAGCGTCACCGGCGGCGGCACCGAGTCGCTGATCCTGACCGTCAAGGCCGCCCGGGACGCCCGGCCCGACGTCGCCGAGCCCCGGATCGCGGTGCCGGTGACCGCGCACGCGGCGTTCGCCAAGGCGGCCCACTACCTGCGGGTGGCCCTCGACCCGGTACCGGTCGACCCGGGCACGCTGCGCCCGACACCCGACGCCGTGGCCGCCGCGATCCGCCCGGAGACCGTGCTGGTCGCCTGCTCCGCCCCCTCGTACGCGCACGGCGTCGTCGACCCGGTCGCCGAGATCGCCGCCGTGGCCGCCGCGGCCGGGACGCGCTGCCACGTCGACGCCTGCTTCGGCGGCTGGACGCTGCCCTGGCTGCGCCGGCTCGGCGCGCCCGTGCCCCCGTTCGACTTCGCCGTACCCGGGGTCACCTCGATCTCAGTGGACCTGCACAAGTACGCGTACGCCCCGAAGGGCGTCTCCGTGCTGCTGCACCGCGACCCGGCGCTGCGCGCCCCGCAGTACTTCGCGTACGCCGACTGGCCCGGGTACACCATGGTCAACCCGGTGATCGCCTCCACCCGGTCCGGCGGGCCGATCGCCGCCGCGTACGCCACCCTGCGCCACCTCGGCGAGGACGGCTACCTGCGGCTGGCCGCGTCGACCCGGGACGCGGTGGCCGGGCTCGCCGACGCCGTGCGGGGCACCGACGGGCTGCGGCTGCTCGCCGAGCCCGAGTCGACCGTCGTCTGCCTCACCTCCGCCGACCCGACGCTGGACCTGTTCGTGCTGGTCGACGAGCTGACCGCGCGGGGCTGGCACACCCAGCCGCAGCTCGCGTACGGCGACCTGCCGGCCAGCGTGCACCTCACGGTGACCGCCGCGGTGGCCCCCCGGGTGGCGGAGTTCCGCGCGGACCTGGCCGAGGCGGTGGCGGCGGCCCGGGCAGCCGGCCCGCTCGAACTGCCCGGGGAGCTGGCCGCCCTCGCGGCCGCGCTCACCCCCGATGCGCTCACCCCGGAACTGGTCGCCGGACTCGCCGCCGGCCTGGGCCTGGTCGGGCCAGGTCGGGGAGGCCCCGGGCCAGGCCGGGACGGCTCCGGGTCGGGGCCGGGCGGGCCAGGTCGGGGCGGTCCGGGGCTGGGGCAGGTCGCGACAGGTCGGGGCGGTTCCGGCCCGGGGCCGCGCGGTTCCGGCCCGGGGCCGGGCGGTTCCGGCCCGGGGCCGCGCGGTTTCGGCCCGGGCGGGGTGCCGGACCGGATGGCGCCGGTGAACGCCCTGCTGAACGCCGCCCCGCCGGCGGTGCGGGAGCGGCTGCTGGTCGAGTTCGTCGGACTGCTGCAACGCCCGGCGTACTGAGGACCTGCGGTTACGCCCGGCGTCCTGAGGGCCTGCCGCGCCGGCCGGTGCACCGAAGGGTCGCCCCGGCCGGCACCGGCGGCGGCTGTGGTTGACTGGCGGGAGAGCGGAAGGGGACGGTCGTGCAGCTGCCGGCAGTGCTGGGGGAGCCGATCCGGTTCGTGCTGAACTGGGGCCGCCGCTACTCGCTGTGGGTGTTCAACTTCGGCCTGGCCTGCTGCGCTATCGAGTTCATCGCCACCAGCATGGGCCGGCACGACTTCATGCGGCTCGGCGTGATCCCGTTCGCCCACGGCCCGCGGCAGGCCGACCTGATGGTGGTCTCCGGCACGGTCACCGACAAGATGGCCCCGGCGATCAAGCGGCTCTACGACCAGATGCCCGAGCCGAAGTACGTCATCTCGTTCGGCGCCTGCTCCAACTGCGGCGGCCCGTACTGGGACTCGTACTCGGTGACCAAGGGCGTCGACCAGCTCATCCCCGTCGACGTCTACGTGCCCGGCTGCCCGCCCCGGCCGGAGGCGCTGCTGCACGGCATCCTGCGCCTCCAGGAGAAGATCGCCGCCGAGCGGTCCGGCCTCGGCGGGGTCGCCCGGCCCGACCCGCTCGCCCCGCCGTCCGACACCGGACCCGGCGCCGCTCACCCGCCGCGCCCGGTGGAGTCGCTCACCGCGGCACCGGTCCGCCCCCCGACCGACTAGCCCTGGCTGCCCGGCCCCGCCGCGCCCGGCCGGGAGATCTTGGTACGAATCGGCCCCTCCGAGGGCCATTTCGTACCATGATCCGCTGGCACATAGCGCTGTGCTCGAACACTTGGCGCGACGAAGGTGCGTTTGGCTGCGGCTCAAACGTCGGGTTGCGTGTCGTCCTCGCTGTCGGCGAGTTCGCGACGGTGCTCCGCGATCCACCGCTCGACATCTTCCGCGAGCCACACCTTGCCCTGTGCCAGCTCGGCCACGGGCTCGGGAAAGTTGCGGCGCATGGTCAGTTCGTAGACGCGCTGCCGGCTGATTCCCCCCAGGCGCACGCGGATCTCGTGCGTGCCCATCAGTCGAAGCCGTGTCATGCCCTGACGTTAGAAACACGGGTACCGGTCGTACGTCAACCTGTCGTGCGACAACCCGTCATGGGTACTTGACGCATGACAGGCCCTGGGTGACGCTTGGGTCATGCGATGCCCCCGTCAGCCACGGCCCGTGCCGCTCGCCCCGCGCCACCGGCGGATGTGGCGTTTCTTCTGGCTGCGCTGTTCGTGCGGCCTGCCGAGCCCCTGTCCGGACCGGTTCGCGTCCGTGCCGACCGAGCCCCCGCCACGCCGGCCCAGGAACGGGGGCCGCTGGTGAGCGGCCCGGCGATCAGGGCGGGCGACGTGTTGCACCTGACCCGGGCCGCGAGCCCGCAGTTCGTCCGCCCGATCGTCGTCCGGGTGATCCGCGAGCTGGCGGACCGGCACACGTACCCCGGCTGGACCTGGATCGAGGCGTACGAGTTGGACACCCGGGGTGAGGCGGTCGCCAAGCGGGAGCTGTTCGTGCTGCGCGCCGGGCTGCGCTGGTTGAGCACCGTTCCGTCCGCCCCGCCGGGCCGCCGGCCGGTCCGGGGCGCCCAAGCTGCTCAGGTGCCGGCGTGAGGCGCCGGCAGCACCTGCCGACCCGACCGACCTGGCGCTGCCAGGCGTGCGGGATCGCCTGGCCCTGCTCGCCCGCGAAGCTGCGCCTCCTCGGCGAGTACCGTGAAGATCGAATCGGCCTGCTGCGCCACCTCGCGGCTCTCCAGGCGGAGGCCGCAGAAGAGCTGGCTCAGGTCGTCCCGTCCGCCAGTCTGATCGAACGCTTCACCGGCTGGGCCCGCCCGGGTGGGTGAATCGTCCGCTGGCGTGCCAGCGTTAGCCTGCGCTCCATGACCCAGTCCGCGGACGAACGGTCCGCATTCATCGTCGACGTGTTCACCGAGGAGTTCGGCGCGTCGATGGCGCTCGACCCGGCGGCGTTCCGCCGCAAGTTCCGCAAGATGGCCGCGTCGCCGTTCGCCTTCTACCGGGGCAGCGCCTCGCTCTTCTACGCCGACCAGCGCGGCGACTTCGCCGACGGGGCGTTCCTGGACGAACGCACCAGCCGGGTGTGGATCCACGGTGACCTGCACGCGGAGAACTTCGGGACGTACATGAACGCCTCCGGGCAGCTCGTGTTCAACGTCAACGACTTCGACGAGGCGTACGTCGGGCCGTTCACGTGGGACCTGAAGCGCTTCGCCGCAAGTGTCGCCCTGCTCGCGTACGCCAAGGCGCTCTCCGACCAGGCGATCAGCGACCTGGTCACGGGGTTCGCCGGGTCGTACCTGACCGAGCTGCGGGCCATCGCCGCCGGCGGCGACGACGCCATCGGCTCGATCACCCTCGACAACGCCGACGGCGTGCTGCGCCGGGTGCTCCAGCAGGCCCGGCTCAACACCCGGGTCGACCTGCTGGCCGCGCAGACCACGATCGACAACTACGAACGCCGGTTCTCCCTCGGCGACGGCGTGTACGAGGTCGACGCCGACACCCGGGACCGGGTATGCGCCGCCTTCCAGGACTACCTTGGCACCCTGCCCGAGTCCTCGGCCCGGCTGCGTCCGGTGGAGGCGCACATCAAGGACGTGGTGCTGCGCAAGGGCGTGGGCATCGGCTCGGCCGGGCTGCCGTCGTACAACCTGCTGCTGGAGGGGCACACCCAGGCGCTGGAGAACGACGTCGTCATCTACATGAAGCAGGCCCAGGTCCCGGCCGTGGCCCGGTACGTCGACGACGAGCGGGTCCGCTCCTACTTCCGCCACCAGGGGCACCGGACGGCCGAGTCCCAGCGGGCGCTGCAGGCGCACGCCGACCCGTGGCTGGGCTTCACCGAGCTGGACGGGGCCGGCCAGCTCGTCGCCGAGGTCTCCCCGTACGCGGCCGACCTGGACTGGGCGGACGTCAACGAGCCGGAGGAGCTGGCCGGGGTGCTGACCGACCTCGGCCGGGCGGTGGCCCGGATGCACTCGGTGGCCGACGACGAGTCCAGCCACGACCTGGTCGACTACTCCACCGAGGAGGCGATCGTGGCCGCGGTGGACGCCGACGCCGACGGATTCGTCGCGCACCTGGTCGAGTTCGCCCACGCGTACGGCCTGCGGGCCAGGGAGGACCACCAGCTCTTCGTCGACCTGTTCCGCAACGGCCGGCTGCCCGGCATCTGACCCGGGGAGGCCGCTCCGAGGCTCACGGGCCGTTCCGACGGCTCGGTGGGGGCGCTCCGGCGGCTCACGGGGCCGTTCTGACGGCTCGGTGGGGCGCTCCGGCGCCGCGCCGCCGGCTCAGGCGGTGAAGTCGAGCACCACCTTGATGTCGTCCGGCTGGGGGCGGTACGCCTCGGCGTACGCCCCCACCGGCACCCGCCGGGTGATCAACGACTCCAGCCACGACCGGTCGGCCCGGGCCAGGGCCGCGGCGGCCATGTCCCAGTGCCGGCGGTTGGCGTTCACCGAGCCGAAGACCACGTTGTTCTCCAACACCAGGGCCCGGTTCAGCGAGCCGGCGTCGAAGTCGATCTTCCGGCCGCCGCTGGAGACCCCGGTCAGGCAGACGATGCCGTTGATGCCCGCCTTGCACATCACGTCCAGCACCACCGTCGGCGCGCCCGTGCACTCCACGACCACGTCCGGCTCGAAGTCCAGGTCGTTGACCGGCGTCGCGTGGTACGTCGCGCCGAGCGCGCTGACCAGGTCCGGCTTCGGCCCCGTGGTGGCGCGGTCGAGAACGTGCACGGTCAACCCCCGCTGGACGGCCAGCAGCGCGGCCAGCAGGCCGATCGGCCCTGCCCCGGTCACCAGCACCGTCTGCGGCTGCCACTCCGCCCGGTTTCCGATCCGCTCGATGTGCTCCCACGCCTTGGCCACCACGCTGGTCGGTTCGAGGAGCATGCCCACCCGGGCCAGCGCCGGGTCGAGGCCCACGGCGTACTGGGGCTGCACCCGCCAGCGATCCCGGGCGAAGCCGGGCAACGCCTTGATGCCGTGCTCGGTGTACCGCCCGTTGCGGCACATGTCCCACTCACCGACCGCGCAGTTGGGGCAGGGCACGGGGTCGGGGCGCCGGACGATGCCCGCCACCAGGTCGCCCGGTTGCAGCGTGCCGCTGGGGTCCTCCAGCACCCGGCCCAGCGACTCGTGCCCCAGCACCAGGTCCCGCACGCCCGGCGGGGCCTCGCCGTAGTGCCCGGCGATGATCTCGTGGTCGGTGCCGCAGATCCCCACCGCGAGCGCCTCGACCAGGACCCCGCCCTCCGCCGTGGCCGGCTCGGGCCAGCCAGGATCGCAACGCAGTGAGTTGGTGCTACCCGGTGTGACAGTGACAGCGCGCACCGTTCAATCTTCCCCGGCCGGCCACGTCGCGGGGCCGAAACCGCCAGGCCGGCCGTGCACGGGCTGACCGCCGGGCCGGCCGTGCACGGGCTGACCGCCCGCCAGCCGCGCCCGGCCGAAACCGCCGCGCGCGCGGCGGTTTCGGCCGGGCGCATGCTCTGGAGAAGGGCGGGCACCCGGCCAGGCCCTGATCGCCGGAGAGGGGTGGGCGCGTGTGGTCCGGGTACGCCTGGTGCTGCTCCTCGTGTTGACCGCGCTGCCGCCTGCCCGGTGCCCGGGGTGGCGATGATCGCCTTCCTGCCGACGATCGACACGGTGACCCTCCCGCCGCCGGGCCTCCCGCAGGTCCCCCTGATCGAGGTCTACGGCATCCACGGGCAGTTGATCCGCCGGCCGGCCGTGCAGCACGTCGTCGGTGACTTCCTCAACGGCCGGCTGCGGACCAATCCGGAGAGCCGGCGCTACCGGGGGAGGCTGGACTTCTTCGTGGCGTGGCAGGCCCCCGCCCTACCGCTGCGGCTGAACCCGGTGTGGCGGGGCCAGGCCAGCCCCGACGTCCTGTTCCAGCGGGTCGGCTGCCCGTCCTGACGCCGGCCGTGCGCCGGGCCGACCCGTAGGATCGCGGGCATGACGCCGGAAGAGGTCGCCGATCGGATGCGGACGGTGCTCGCGCGAACGGCTGGGCTGACCGAGGACGCGGTGACCGTGGGGATCTCGGGCGGCCAGGCGTACGCCCGCGCGACGGTCGACGTACCGCCGGGCGCCTGGCGGGACGCGCTGCGCGCCGCGCGCGACGACGCCGAGCTGGCCTGCGACTTCTTCGACTGGTTGTCGGCGGTGGACGAGCTGGCCGACGGGTTCGACGTGGTCGCCCACCTGTGGTCGACGAGCCGTCGGCACGGGGTGCTGCTGCGGACCCGGGTGCCCCGGGAGGACCCGCGCGTCGCCTCGGTCGTGGGCGTCTTCCCGGGCGCCGACTGGCACGAGCGGGAGACGTACGAGATGTTCGGCATCCGCTTCGACGGGCGCCCGAGCCTCAAGCCGCTGCTGCTGCCGCCGGAGTTCGAGGGGCACCCGCTGCGCAAGGAGTTCGTGCTCGCCTCCCGGGTCGCCAAGCCGTGGCCGGGCGCCAAGGAGCCCGGCGAGTCGGAGGCCGGCGGGGGGCGCCGCCCGGTCCGCCCGCCCGGTGTGCCCGCGCCCGGCGAGTGGGGCCCGACGCCCACGCCGGCCGGCGCGGCGGGGGTCGGCGAGGGCCCGCGGGGCGGCACCCCGGCCCGCCCGGCCGCCCCGGCCCGCCCGGCCGCCCCGGCCCGCCCGGTCGCTTCGGAACGCCCCGCCCGGGAACGCCCCGCCCGCAGGTCGCCCGGCGCGGCCGGGCCGACGACCCCGCCGGACGGCGACAGCGGAGGTACGGCCTGATGCCCGACTGGCTGGAACTGGTCCTCCGGGTGGCCGGCGTGCTGGTCGCCTTCCTCACCCTGCCGCTGATCGTGGGGCAGACCGAGCACAAGGTGATGGCGCACATGCAGGGCCGGCTCGGCCCGATGTACGCGGGCGGCTTCCACGGCTGGGCGCAGCTGGTCGCCGACGGGCTCAAGTTCGTGCAGAAGGAGGATGTCACCCCGCGCGAGGCGGACCGGGCCGTCTTCCGGCTCGCCCCCGTGGTGGCCCTGGTGCCGTACCTGCTCGCCCTGCTGGTGATCCCGCTCGGCCCCGGCGACCTGGTCGCCCAGCCGCTGGACATCGGGCTGTTCTTCGTGCTGGCGGTCGTCGGGGTGGGCGTGGTGGCGGTGCTCATGTCCGCCTGGGCGTCGGCCAACAAGTACAGCCTGCTCGGCGGGCTGCGCGCGGCGGCCCAGTTGCTCGGCTACGAGCTGCCGCTGGTGCTGGCCGCCGCGTCGGTGGCGATGGCGGCCGGCACGCTGAGCCTCCCCGGCATCGTCGAGGCGTGGGAGCCCTGGTGGCTGCTCTGGCAGGCCCCCGCGATGCTGGTGTTCTTCGTCGCCGGGCTGGCCGAGATCCGGCGGCCCCCGTTCGACATGCCGGTCGCCGACTCCGAGCTGGTGTTCGGGTACATGACCGAGTACACCGGCCTGCGCTTCGCGTTCTTCCTGCTCGCCGAGTACGTCGGCATCGTGGTGATCGCGGCGCTGACCACCGTGCTCTTCCTCGGCGGCTGGCAGGGCCCGTTCGCGGACGCGCAGCTCGGCTGGCTGTGGACCCTGCTCAAGGTCTTCGCCGTCGCGTTCGTGATCATCTGGCTCCGGGTGGCGTACCCCCGGCTGCGCGAGGACCAGCTCCAGCGCCTCTGCTGGCTGGTCCTCGTCCCGCTCTCCCTCGGTCAGCTCGTCCTCACGGCCGCCGTCCGCGTGGCGCTGTGAGGAGGGGCCCCGGTCAGGGGCCCCTCCTGGCCCGGCTCGGTTCGGCCGGGCGGGTCGGTCACGGGGCGGCGTAGAGCAGGCGGTTCGGCGAGCCGAGGCCCGGGTTCTTCACCACGCCGGTGGTGGCGGCGGTGATCAACGCGCTCTTGGCCTGCGCCATCGTGTTGTTCGGGAACTGCTGCCGGTAGCGCGCCAGCCACCCGGTGACGTGCGGGGCGGCCATGGAGGTGCCCGACCAGCCGGACGCGACCGCGGTGTTCGAGGGCGATACCGGCGGAGGTGATGTTCACGCCGGGGGCGAAGACGTCGACGCACGCACCGTAGCTGGAGAACGATGCCCGGTTGTCCGCGCTGTCGGTCGCGGCGACGGTGACGCCCTGGGCGGAGCGCGGGCCGTTCGTGCAGGCGTCGGTGTTGAAGTTGCCGGCGATGAAGACCGCCTGCACGCCCGAGTTGATCAGGTTCTCCGCGGCGGTGTTGGGGGCGGTGCCGTAGCCCTGGAGGCTGAAGTTCGCCACCGAGACCGGGGCGTGGTTGAGGGCGATCCAGTCCATGCCCTCGATCAGGTCGGAGGTCCAGCCGGTGTTGTCGCACATGAGCACCCGCACCGCCCGGATCGTCACGGCCTTGGCGACCCCGTACGTCGCGCCGCCGACGGTGCCGGCGACGTGCGTACCGTGACCGTGGCAGTCGTTGGTGCCGTTGCCGTCGCCGACCGCGTCGTAGACCCCGCTGGCCCGCCCGCCGAAGTCGACGTGGCTGGCCCGGATGCCGGAGTCGACCACGTAGACGGTGACACCGGCGCCGGTCGTGGTGTACCCGAAGCTGCTGTTCAACGGCAGGAAGCGCTGGTCGATGCGGTCCAGCCCCCACGACGGCGGGTTGAACTGCGTGGCCTGCGTCGACACGTCGCCGCCACCCCGGACGCGGCTGTCCCGCTCGACGTACGCCACGGCGGGATCGGCGCGGACCGCGGCGAGGGCGGCGGGAGGAAGGTGGGCGGCGTACCCGTCGAGGACCCGCGCGTAGCGGGTCAGCACGGTGCCGCCGGCCCGCTCGGCGACGCTGGCCGCCCGCGCGGTCCGTGCGGCGCGGTCGGCGCCCGCCGGGGTGTCGGAGAGCACCACCACGATGTACCGGTCCGGCGCGGTCTCCGGCCCACCCGCCCGCAACGGCGCGGGCGCGGGCCGGCCCGGCCCGGCCGCCGTCGGGGCCGCCGCCGCCGGGGCCCCGACAGCGGCGACGAGCGCACCGGCGAGCACGCCGGCCAGTACGCCGCGGCGTACGGTCCTGCCACCTGGCTTCCGCAAGATGGAACCTCCTCCACTGTGGACAGTGTTGTCCGGCGGCGGCCCCCTGGGGGCCGGCGGCACGGATCCCCATAATTCGACTATCTTCGATTGAATAAGGCAATAACCAGCGGGGCACATCGATTGACGCGGGCGCCGGTGCGGCGGTCGGCCGGCGCCCGGGGGTGGTGGCGTCGCGCGGCGCGCCGGCCCGGGACGCAGCAGCGGAACGGCACGCCCCACCCGAGTTTCCGGGTGGGCGTGCGTGCGGGAGGTTCAGCCCAGCGGGGTGTGTGCGGGGTCGACCCGCTCGGCGGGCGGGGGCGGCGGGGGCGGGGTGCCGTCGCCGAACGGCCGGCCGCCGAGCGCCTCGCGGCCGTGCGGGGTGAGCCAGCCCGACAGGTCCGGGCCCAGCGGCACCACGCCCGTCGGGTTGATGTCCCGGTGCACCTCGTAGTAGTGCCGCTTGATGTGGTCGAAGTCGACCGTGTCGCCGAACCCCGGGGTCTGGAACAGGTCCCGGGCGTACGCCCAGAGCACCGGCAGCTCGGTCAGCTTGTTCCGGTTGCACTTGAAGTGCCCGTGGTAGACCGGGTCGAAGCGGACCAGGGTGGTGAACAGCCGGACGTCCGCCTCGGTGATCGTGTCGCCGACCAGGTACCGCTGCCCGGCCAGCCGCTCGCTCAGCCGGTCCAGCCGCGCGAACAGCCGGTGGTACGCCTTCTCGTACGCCTCCTGGCTGCCGGCGAACCCGCACCGGTACACGCCGTTGTTGACGTCGGTGAAGACCACCGCGTTGACCTCGTCGATCTCGTCCCGCAGCCGGTCCGGGTACAGCTCCGGCGCCCCCGGCCGGTGGTACGCCGTCCACTCGGTCGACAGGTCCAGGCTCATCCGGGCGTAGTCGTTCGTGACCACCTGCCCGCTCGGCACGTCGACGATCGCCGGCACCGTGATGCCCCGCTCGTACCCGGGGAAGCGCGCGTGGTACGCCTCGGCCAGCCGCTCGATGCCGAGCACCGGGTCCCGCCCGCCCGGGTCCAGGTCGAACGTCCAGCTCCGGGCGTCGTGGGTGGGGCCGGCGACGGCCATCGAGAGGGCGTCCTCCAGGCCGAGCAGCCGACGTACGATGATCAGCCGGTTCGCCCAGGGGCAGGCGCGGCTGACGGCCAGCCGGTACCGGCCGGGCTCGACCGGCCAGCCGTTCCGCCCGTCCGCGGTGATCCGGGTGGCGATGTACCGCTGGTCGCGGGTGAACTCCCCACCGGGCTCGACGTACTTCCCGTCGGTCGTCCCGCCTGCCGCGTCGCCCACGTCGCCTCCCTGCCGTCCGCCGGGTTGTCCGGTTCCCATCTTGGCGGATCGCCCGTCGCGCGGCCGGTCGGCGGGTCCACCCGGTGCGGGCGCGGGGGCACCGAGCCGCCAGGCGTCAGCTTCTCGGGCGCGACCGGGGGGTGATCCGGTCGAGCGGGATGTCGATCTCCCACGGCTCGGGCAGCAGGACGCCGTCGGTCATCCGGGCCCGCTCGACGTAGATCCGCTTCATCGGGTCGAGCTTGTGCGCGTGCACGACGATGCCCGCCTCGGTCTCGATCCGCCAGAAGTAGGGGATGTCCGCCTCGGCGTACAGCGCCGGCTTCAGCACCCGGTCGATGCTCCGCGAGCCCTCGGAGACGATCTCGACCACCAGCATCACCTCGTGCGGGCGGTAGTACGACGGGTTGCGCGAGGCGGCGTCCAGCTCGGTGACCAGCAGGTCGGGGATGAAGGCGCGGGTCCGGGAGAGCCGGACCTCGACGCCCTGGGTCACGTCGAGGTCGGCGGGGCAGCTTTCCTGTAGGGCAGCCCCGAGCAAGAGCGCGATGGACTGGTGGAGTCGCGTGGGGGAGGGCGACATGATGAGGTTTCCGTCCAGGAGTTCGTGACGGCGGCCGTCGTCGGGCAGGCGGTCGAGGTCGTCGGTCGTCCACTCGCCCGGCGGCGGAAAGTCGTCGTGCAGCGCGGCGGTCATCGACGGTTCCTTCCAGGTGCGGTCGTTCTCCCCACGGCCACCGTACCGCCGCTGTGACCGGGTGGTGGTCGCGCGCGCCGGGGCCACAGGGCAGGATGGGCGGCATGAGCGAGCGCAGCGAGCGAATCAGCCGGCTCTGCGCGGAGGTGCCTCACGGCGGCGGCGAGCGAAGCGAGGCGACGGCGTGAGCGAGCGCAGCGAGCGAATCAGCCGGCTCTGCGCGGAGGTGCCTCACGGCGGCGGCGAGCGAAGCGAGGCGACAGCGTGAGCGAGCGCGGCGAGGCGACGCCCGACAGCGAGCGGAGCGTCCCCGGCCAGGGGCTGGTGAAGGGGCTGGCGGTCACGCTGCGGACGATGACCCGCCGCTCCACCACCCAGCAGTACCCGGACGTCGCCCCCGCGTTGCCACCGCGCTCCCGGGGCGTCATCGCGCTGTTGGCGGAGAACTGCACGGTCTGCATGCTCTGCGCGCGCGAGTGCCCGGACTGGTGCATCTACATCGACTCCCACAAGGAGGAGGTGGCGGTGCCCGGCGCCGCGCGCCCCCGTCAGCGCAACGTGCTCGACCGGTTCGACATCGACTTCTCGCTCTGCATGTACTGCGGCATCTGCGTCGAGGTGTGCCCGTTCGACGCGCTCTACTGGTCGCCCGAGTTCGAGTACGCCGAGTACGACATCCGGGACCTGCTGCACGACAAGGAGCACCTCGGCCAGTGGATGGGCACCGTCCCGCCGCCGCCCGCCCACGACCCGCACGGCGAACCCGCCAAGGAGGAGACCACCGCCGCCCGCAAGGCCGCGGGCCCCGCCGCGCGTCCGGCCCCTTCCCGGGTACGCCCGGAGCCCGGCGCCGCCCCGGAGGAAGGGCCGGCCAGATGACCGGGGCGGACGTGCTGCTGCTCGCCCTCGGCGCGGTGACCGTCGGCGCGGGGGCGCTCGTGGTCACCACACGGCACCTGGTCCGCGCCGGCCTGTACCTGGTGGTGTGCCTCGGCGCGCTGGCCGGGAGCTACCTGGTGCTCACCGCCGAACTGGTGGCCTGGGTGCAGGTGCTGATCTACGTGGGCGCCGTGGTGGTGCTGCTGCTGTTCGCGGTGATGCTGACCCGCGCCCCGATCGGCGCGTCCGACGACCTGGACCGGCCGGGCTGGCCCGCCGCCCTGATCGGCGGCGGGGTGGGGCTGGGGCTGACCGGGCTGCTGGTCGACGCGTTCGGCTGGTACCGGGTCGCGCTGCCCGAGCCGGGCACCGCCGAGCGCCTCGGCGAGCAGGTCTTCCGGTCCTGGGTGCTGCCGTTCGAGGTGCTGTCGGTGCTGCTGCTGGCCGCCCTGGTCGGGGCGATCGTGCTCTCCCGGCCCGACATCGGCCGCCGGCCCGCCGACGCCACCCGCGGCGACGCCACCCGCGCGGCCCGCGCCGACCTCGGCCGGCCCGGCGGTCCCGGCACACGAGGCGGGCGGTCGCGGTGAGACCCGTCATCCCGTACGTCACCGCCGCGCTGCTGTTCGGTCTCGGCGTCTACGGCGTGCTGCGCCGCCGCAACGCGGTGCTGGTCCTGATGGCCGTCGAGCTGATGCTCAACGCGGTCAACCTGATCCTGGTCACCGCCGACACGACCGTCCGGTCCCAACTGCCGCACGCCGGCCAGGTCTTCGCCCTCTTCGTGATCGTCCTCGCCGCCGCCGAGATCGGCGTCGGGCTGGCGATCGTGCTCCAGCTCTACCGGCTGCGGGCCAGCGTCGCCGTCGACGAGGTGCCGCTGACCGAGCCGGCGGGGGGCCGGGACGAGGCCGCCGAGGCGGCCCCGGCAGGCGGGGAGGTGGCCCGGTGACCGGTGTCCTCGGGGCGCTGCTGCCCGCCGTACCCCTGGCGGCGGGTCTGGCCGGGTTGCTGCTGCCGCCGTCGCCGCGCGGCGCAGCCGTCGGCGGGGACCGCGCCCGGCGGGCCGCGATCGCCCTCGGCGTGGCCGGCGCGGCCGGGGCGCTGCTGGTCGCGCTCGCCCTGCTGGCCCTCGTCGCGCACCCGGTGGAGACCTCGACGACCTGGGTCGAGCCGGGCGGGCTGCGGGTGACCCTCGGCGTCCGCCTCGACGGCGCGGCCGCGTTGGTCGCCGTCGCGGTGACCGCGGTCGCCCTCGCCGTGCAGGTCTACTCGGTCGCCTACCTGCGGCGCGGGCCGCACGACGACGTCGAGGTCGATCATCGCTACCCGCCGTACGCGGCGCAGATCAGCCTGTTCACCGCCGCGATGCTGCTGGTCGTGGTCGCCGGTGACCTGATCATGCTGCTCGTGGGCTGGGAGGTGATGGGCCTCTGCTCGTACCTGCTCATCGCCCACGACCGCCGGCTGCCCGAGGCGCCGGCCGCCGCGATGAAGGCGTTCCTGGTCACCCGCGTCGGCGACGTCGGCTTCCTGCTCGGCATCGCCCTGCTCGGCGTCTCGGCGGGCAGCTTCCGGATCGCCGACGTGCTCGCCCACGACCACGCCACCGGCACGCTGACCGCCGCCTGCCTGCTGCTGCTCGCCGGGGTGGCCGGCAAGAGCGCCCAGTTCCCGCTGCACACCTGGCTCCCGGACGCGATGGCCGGCCCGACCCCGGTCTCGGCGCTGATCCACGCCGCCACCATGGTCGCCGCGGGCGTGTACGCGGTCGCCCGGCTCTTCCCGCTGTTCGAGCGGGCCCCGGCGGCGCTGGCCGTGCTCGGGGTGATGGCCGCGGTCACCCTGCTGCTCGGCGCGTTCGCCGCCACCGCCCAGGACGACATCAAGCGGGTGCTCGCCTGGTCGACGGTCTCCCAGATCGGGTACATGACCGGGGCGCTGGCCGTCGGCGCGCCGACCGCCGCCCTGTTCCACCTGCTCAGCCACGCCGCGTTCAAGGCGCTGCTGTTCCTCGCCGCCGGCGCGGTGATCCACGCCGTCGGCACCACGCTGATGTCCCGGATGGGCGGGCTGCGTACCAGCATGCCGGTGACCTTCTGGGCCACGGCGGTCGGCCTCGGCGCGCTGGCCGGCGTGCCCCCGCTGTCCGGCTTCTGGAGCAAGGACGGCGTGCTCGCCGCCGCCGGGGCCGCCGCTTTGGACGGGGCCGGCCCGGCCGCCGCGTGGGTGGCCTGGCTGGTCTGGCTGGCCGGGCTGCTCGGCGTCGCGGTCACCGCCTGGTACGCCACCCGGCTGCTGCTGCGCGCCTTCCTCGGCCAGACCCGGATGCCGCTGGTCCGCCCGCACGACCCGCCCGCGCTCATGCGCTGGCCGGTGCTGCTGCTGGCCGTCCCGGCGGCGCTGCTCGGCCTGGCCGCGTTCCTGCCCCCGTTCACCGACCGGCTCCTCGCCCCCGCCACCGAGGGGGAGCTGACCGGGTTCGGGCACGACCTCGCCCACCTCGGCCCCGGGGTGCTGCTGCCGCTGGCCCTGCTGGCCGTCGGAGCCGGCGTGGCCTGGGCGGGCTGGCGCCGGGACCGGGCCGGCGACCCGGCGCGGGCCCTGGGCACGCTGGGGCCGGTGTTCGCCGCCGGGTTCCGGCTCGACGACGTCCAGCACGCCCTGGTGGTACGCCCGGTGACCGCCCTGGCCCGGGTCGCCCGTGCGGGGGACGAGCGGGTCGTCGACGGGGCCGTGGAGGGCAGCGGGCGCGCCGCCCGGGGCCTCGGCGGGGCCCTGGCGGGGCTGCACCGGGCCGCGCTGCCCCGGGCGGCGGCCGGGGTGCTGGCCGGCGCGCTGCTCATCGGGCTCGCCGCCGTGCTGCTCGGAGGCTGGTGACATGAGGTTCGGACAGGTCCTGCTCGGCGCCGTGCTGGCGCTGCCGGCGGCCGGCGCGGCCCTGGTCGCGGCGGTGCCCCGCGACCGGGCCGCCCGCCTGGTCGGCACCGTGGTCGCCGGCCTCACCCTGCTGGCGGCCCTGCCGCTGGCCGCCGGCGGCCGGGGCTGGATGGCGTACGGGCCCCCACCGGCGGTGCGGCCCTGGCACCAGCTCGACCTGCCCTGGGTGCCCGGCCTCGACCTGCGCTTCCACGTCGGGGTGGACGGGATCTCGTACCCGCTGGTGGTGCTGACGGCCCTGCTCACGCTGCTCTGCTGCGCGTACACGCTGTGGAAGGTGCCCGACGGCGGCGGCAGCGGCCGGGCCCTCGTCGCGCTGCTGCTGGTGGTCGAGGTCGGCATCCTCGGCACGTTCCTCGCCCTCGACCTGGTGCTGTTCTTCCTCTTCTTCGAGGTCGTCCTGCTGCCGATGTACGCGATCATCGCCGGCTGGGGCGGCGCCGACCGGCGGCGGGCGGCCCGCAAGTTCGTCCTCTACACGCTGCTCGGCTCGGTGCTGCTGCTCGTCGGCGTGTACGTGGTGGTGGCCGCCGCCGGCACCGCCGACATCGTCGCGCTGACCGGCGGGTCCGGCCTGTCCCGCGGTACGCAGCTCGCCGCGTTCATCCTGCTCGGGCTGGCGTTCGCGGTGAAGAGCCCGCTGTGGCCGCTGCACTCCTGGCTGCCCGACGCGCACACCCAGGCGCCCACGGTCGGCAGCGTGGTCCTCGCCGGCGTGCTGCTCAAGATGGGCACGTACGGCCTGATCCGGGTGGCGGTCGGGGTCGCCCCGGAGGGCGCCCGCTGGGCCGCCCCGGTGCTCGGGGCGCTCGCCGTCGCGGCGATTCTCGTCGGCGCCCTGGTCTGCCTCGCCCAGGAGGAGCTGAAGCGGCTCATCGCGTACTCCAGCGTCGGGCACATGGGGTTCGTGCTGCTCGGGGTGGCCACGCTCACCGCCACCGGCATCGAGGCCGCGCTGATCGGCAACATCGCCCACGGGGTGATCACCGGGCTGCTGTTCTTCCTGGCCGGGGCGGTGAAGGACCGCACGGGCACGGGGTCGCTGGCCGAGCTGTCCGGGCTGCGGGAGACCGCGCCCCGGCTCGCCGGGCTGCTCGGCTTCGCCGCCGTCGCCTCGCTCGGCCTGCCCGGGCTGGCCGGGTTCTGGGGCGAGGCGTTCGCCGTCGTCGCCGCCGTCGAGCGGGGCGGCACTTTCTGGACCGTCCTCGGTGTGCTGGCCGCGGTCGGCGGCGCGCTGACCGCCGCGTACTTCCTGCGGCTGCTGCGCCGGGTCACCCACGGCCGGCCCAGCCCGGCGGTCGGCCGGCTCGCGCCCGGCCTCGCCGGGGCGGAGCTGACCGCGTGGGCCCCGCTGGTGCTGCTCGCCCTCGCCGTCGGGCTCGCCCCGGCCCTGGTGCTCGGCGTGGCGTCCGACCCGGTGGCCGCCCTCCTGGAGGCGGCCCGGTGAGCGGGTCAAGTGAAACCATGGGGAATCAATGAGCCTCGTGCAGAGCGTCGACAACGTGGCGCTGCTCCCGGCGTACCTGGCCGCCGGCACGGCGGTCCTGGTGCTGCTGGCCGACCTGCTGGTGGCCCGGGCCGCCGCCACGGTGGCGGTGGCCGCCGCCGGCGCGGCCGCCACCGCGCTGGGCGCCGCGCTCGTGGGCACCGGCGCCGCACGCCGCACGTTCTGCGTCGGCGCCGACTGCTCGTACGTCTTCGGCGGCCGGGCCGCCCTCGTCGGGGCGCTGTTCGCGCTGCTCACCCTCGGCGTGCTCGCGCTGTCCGGGCCGCTGCTGCGGGCCGGCCGGACGCCGGCGGGGGAGTACTGCTTCCTGCTCGCCTGCTCGATGACCGGCGGGGTGGTGCTCGGCGCGGCCGGGGACCTGATCACCCTGATCGTCGCGCTGGAGACGCTGACCCTGCCGCTGTACGTGCTGGTCGGCCTGCGCCGGGGCAGCCTGGCCGGCGCCGAGGCGGCCGTCACGTTCTTCGTGGTGAGCGTGGTCGCCACCACCCTCACCCTGCTCGGCGCGGCGCTGCTGTACGCGGTCACCGGCGGCCTGCACCTGGGCCGGCTCGGCGCGACGCTCGCCGAGCGGCCGGCGCTGCTGGACGTGCCGCTGACCACCGCCGCCGTGGCGCTGGTGGTGCTGGGGCTGGCGTTCAAGGTGGCCGCCGTGCCGTTCCACGCCTGGGCCCCGGCCACGTACGACGGCGCGCCGCTGCCCGTGGCGGCGTACCTGTCCACCGCGTCGAAGCTCGGCGGGGTGGTCGCCCTGCTCGCCGTGGTCGAGCACGCCCTGCCGCCGGCCACGACCGGCCCGGTGCTGGCCCTGCTCGCCGTGCTCACGATGACCGTCGGCAACCTGGTCGCGCTGCGCCAGCGCCGGACGGTCCGGCTGCTCGCCTGGTCGTCGGTGGCCCAGGCCGGCTACATCCTCGCCCCGCTCGGGGCGCTGGCCCTGGCCGCCGGGCGGGCCGGGGACGTCCGCGCCACCGCGTACGCCGCCGCCGTCGCGTACGCCGTCTTCTTCGTACTGCTGGAACTGGCCGCCTTCGCGGCGGTGGTGGCGCTGCGGCCGGCAGACGCCGACGGCGGCACCCTCGACGACCTGCGCGGCGCTGCCCGGCGGCGGCCCTGGGTGGGCGCGGCGTTCGCGCTGGCCCTGACCGGCCTCGCCGGCCTCCCGCCGGGGCTGGCCGGGCTGTTCGCCAAGGTGACCGTGGTCCGCGCCCTGCTGGACGGAGGAGCGGGCTGGCTCGCCCTGGTGGTGGCGGTCAACGCCGTGTTCGGCCTGGCCTACTATCTGCGGCTGGCCGCCCTCCTGTACGCCCCGGCCGGCACCGCGCCCGCGCCCGACGGCGACCGGCCTGGCCAGCGGGCGCCGGCCCGCGCGGTCGCCGTCACACTCGCCGTCGCCACGGTGGTCGCCGTGGCGGTGGGTCTCGCCCCGCAACTGGTGCTCGACCTGGCCGGCCGCTGACGCCCGGCGGCCCGGGGCGCCTGGGCCTGCGAGGCGGCGTCGGGCCGACCCGGGCGTTCAGCCAACTCACAGCCGCTGCCAGGCATTTTCCAGCCATGAGCAGGATGGTTGACGGGTACCGGTGTGTTGAACCGGTCGGCGGACCCGGCGCGGTCCGCGCACCGAAGGAGCGATCGTGCATCACAACCGTCTCAAGACCGCAGCGCTACTCGGCCTGTTGACCTCGCTGATCCTCGCGGTCGGCTACTGGTTCGGCGGGAGCGGCGGACTCGTCATCGCCGTCATCGCCTCGTTGCTGATGAACGGCGTCACCTACTTCTACTCCGACAAGCTCGCGCTGCGCTCGATGCGGGCGCAACCGGTCAGCGAGGCACAGTTCCCCGAGCTGTACCGGATGGTCCGCGAGCTGGCCACCGAGGCGCGGCAGCCCATGCCCCGCCTGTACGTCAGCCCCACCTCGCAGCCCAACGCGTTCGCCACGGGCCGGAACCCGCGCAACGCCGCGGTCTGCGTCACCCAGGGCATCACCCAGATCCTCGACTACCGCGAGCTGCGCGGGGTGATCGGGCACGAGCTGTCGCACGTCTACAACCGCGACATCCTCATCTCCAGCGTCGCGGCCGGTCTCGCCGGCATCATCACCATGCTGGCGAACATCGCCTGGTTCATCCCGCTGGGCGGCTCCGACGACGAGGATGCCCCGAACCCGGCGGTGCTGCTGCTCACGCTGATCCTCGGCCCGATCGCGGCCACGATCATCCAGCTCGCGATCAGCCGCAGCCGCGAGTTCCAGGCCGACGAGTCGGGCGCCCGGCTCACCCGCGACCCGCTGGCCCTGGCCAGCGCCCTGCGAAAGATCCACATGGGCACGCAGAGCCGTCCGCTGGCGCCCCAGGGGCAGCTCACCAGCACCGCCCACCTGATGATCGACAACCCGTTCCGGCGGGGCGGCGGCATCGCCGCCATGTTCTCCACCCACCCGCGGATGGAGGAGCGGGTCGCCCGGCTGGAGCGGATGGCCGCCGGCGCCGGCCCCGTGCAGTTCCAGCGCTGACCCACCCGATCGCCGATCCGCCCGTGCCCGGTCCGCCGGACACGGGCGGATCGTCGTGTACGTGGACCGTCGTGTACGCCACGAGACACCCGCCATAACCGGTTCACCAGGCACAAGGGGTGGCGTTAGGGTCGAAACGTCCCGCGCTCATTACATCCCCTGGAGGTTCACCGTGGCCGCACTGCGCCAGTACCTGGGCGTGTGGCGGATTCCGGGCGCCCCGATGCTGCTGGTCCTCGGCATCGTCGGCCGGCTCGGCATCGGCATGACGTCGCTGGCGCTGCTGCTCCTGGTGGAGGAGGTGACGGGACGGTACGCCCTCGCGGCGGTCGCGGGCGGCATCTACGCCCTCGCCGGCGCCGCGCTCAGCCCCGTCGCCGGCCGGATCGCCGACCGGGTCGGCCCCACCCCGGTGCTGCTGGCCACCGCCGTCGCCCACCCGCTGGCCCTGTTCGGGCTGCTCTGGGCGAGCCGCTCCGGGGCCGGCGGCCTCGCCCTGACCTACCTCGCCGCCGCGGCCGCCGGCGCCACGTACCCGCCGCTCACCGCCGCGATCCGGGGCGCCTGGAACGACCTCACCGGCCCCGCCTCCGGCCGGTACCACCTGCGCAACACGGCCCTCGCGGCGGAGACCTCCCTGTTCGAGGTCGTCTTCGTGCTCGGCCCGCTGCTGGTGGCCGGTTTCGTCCTGTTCGCCGACGCGGCAGCGGCCCTGGTCGGCTCCGCCATCGTCACCCTGGTCGGCACCACCGCCGTCGCGCTCGGTCGGGCCATGCGCGGCTGGCGGCCGCACCCGCAGGAGCACCACGCCAGGGGGCTCGGCCCGCTGCGCGCGGGCGGCTTCCCGGCGCTGCTGCTCTGCGTCGCCAGCCTCGGCATCGCGTTCGGCGCGGCCGGGGTCACCGTGCCGGCGTTCGCCGGGAACCAGCCCACCGGCGACCCCGACAGCCTCGCCGGCGTGCTGCTGGCCGTCTGGGGCGTGGGCAGCGCGATCGGCGGGCTCTGGTTCGGCACCCGCCGGCCCGCGCCCAACATGACCCGGCAGTTCGCCTGGCTGCTCGCCGCGGTGGCCGCCAGCTTCGCCGTCTTCGCGGTGATGCCCGCCCCGGCGGCGCTTGGCGTCGCGTTGGTCGTCGGCGGGGCCACCATCGCGCCCGCGCTGACCCTGGAGAACACCCTGGTCGGGCGGATCGCCCCGGCCGGAATGCTGAACGAGGCGTACACCTGGGTCGTGACCATGTCCGTGGCCGCCAGCGCCGCGGGCGGCGCGGTCGCCGGGCTCATCGTGGACCACGCGGGCGGCGTGCCGTGGGCGTTCCTGTTCGCCGGGGCGGCGGTCGCCGTCGGGGCCGTGGTCGCCGTGCTCCCCGCCGGGCCGATCGCCCGCGCGGAGGCCGCGGCGGTACGCGCCGAGCAGACCCTCGCCGCCTGACCGGCGACGACCGGGCCGGCGGAACCGTTGTTCCGCCGGCCGTCGTGGCCTGATTGCGGACCGCCCGCGACGGGTACCCGGGCGGGCATGTTCGTCTTCTTCTCGAACCGCGTCGGCTGCCTCGGCTCGATCCTGATCAGCGCGCTGGTGACCCTGGTCCTGTACCTGATCTTCTCGCGCTGAGCGCGTCCTAGCGGTAGTTGGTGAACTGGAGGGCGACGCCGAAGTCCTCGCCCTTCAGCAGGGCGATGACGGCCTGGAGGTCGTCCTTCTTCTTGCCCGTGACCCGGAGCTGGTCGCCCTGGATCTGGGCCTGGACGCCCTTCGGCCCCTCCTCGCGGATCTTCTTGCTGATCGCCTTGGCCTTGTCCGAGTCGATGCCCTGGATCACCTTGGCGTCGACCTTGAACACCTTCCCGGAGGGGCGCGGGTCGCCGGCGTCCAGCGACTTGAGCGAGATGTTCCGCTTGACCAGCTTCTCCTTGAAGACGTCCAGGGCGGCCCGGACCCGCTCCTCGGTCTCCGCCTGGAGGCTGATCGCCTCCTCGCCCGACCAGGAGATCTCCGCGCCGGTCCCCCGGAAGTCGAACCGCGTCGCGAGCTCCTTCTCCGCCTGGCGGAGGGCGTTGTCGACCTCCTGACGGTCGACCTTGCTCACGATGTCGAACGACGGGTTGGCTGCCATGCTCATGCTCCTGCTGTCCGGCGGTCTGCACGTACGCGTCGCCCACTGACCAGCGGTACGACCCTCTGACGGTACCCGGTTGCGCAGAGCCGGGGAGCAACCGCTATCCTTGGCTCCGCTGCCGCGGTGCGCCGAGGCGGCGACGCCCTGGCGGGTTGCCCGAGCGGCCAATGGGAGCGGACTGTAAATCCGTCGCGAAAGCTACAGAGGTTCGAATCCTCTACCCGCCACCAGGTGCACGAAGAGGCCCCTGACCAGCCGGAACGCTGGTCAGGGGCCTCTCTCGTGAGTCCCGCTCAGTCTCGCTCGGGACCGCTCGATCTCACGGGTCGTGTCGCATACGTGTCGCCGTACTAGAGGAACAGTCTCAGTAGGCCGGTAACCGCACCGATGACCATGGCGGTGCCGGTGAGGATGCTCGGCAGGGCTCGAATCCAATCGCTCGACTGCCTGGAGCGCTGCTCGGCCCGACGGCGGCGGGCGTTGCTTCGGGTCACCGGTCTTGCTAGCTTCGGCACGTGGCCTCCTTGCTCTGAAAGCCTCAGCGGGTCATTCGGAAGCAGAGAGCCGAGCGGCATCCGGGGTCCAGCCGGGTGCCGCTTTTTCGTGCCCACCTAGGGCGACTCTCCGTTTCGCTGCCCTTGATTGCAGCGCGTTCGCACGCGGGCTGCAAGTACGGAGAGTCATAAAAGCAAGTATGTTATTACACGGAGCGTAATCTAAAGTCGTCATTTTCGGCCGGATATTGATGGCCAAAACCCCTTGACTGCTCATGCTGCGGTGCTAATCGCTTCGCAGCACCGCAGCATGGTAACCGGCGGGGATAATGCGACTCTGCGTGACGCGCCGAGCTTGAATTGTGATCTCCGCCACTTTCATATCGACTTTTTAAGCGCAGCTTCAATCCGCAGTCGCGCGGCCTCCTCCTGGCCATAGATGCACTTCGCGTAGACCCGCATGAGGACGTGCACGCTGTGCCCGGCCCACTCTGCGCAGCCCGATCTCCTCACCCGTCGACACCGCCAGCATGAAGACGTTCGCGGCTGCGCCGGCGACGGCTGGCCCTGGTCCGCCTCGTACGTCCTCGCCGCTGTCCAGCCCACGCCAGCGGCGGCCGGCGCTCCGGTGCACACCGCCAGGCCGGCGGCGAGGTACAGCACCCACCTGCGCGGCCGGTGGCCGGTCCCCTCCCCCATGATCACGGCCACACGATAGATCGACTAGGCCGCGTTTCAAAGGTGGATGCGCTGGTGGGTGCGGCTGTGGCGTGTCGTTGATCGAGAAGTATGAAGTTTTCGGCACCCGCAGCCCTGACCTGGGCGAACTCTTCTGTTGCCTTACAGCGATTGACAGGCATTCTCGTCCTCAGTTGTGCCGGATCTGCGCCCGTTGATCTTGAATCCCGGCCGCTGATCGTCGTCTCGCGGTTTGCTTGTGTGAACCGATCGATGCCGGCATCCGTGGTACGGGTATGAAGCCGTACCTTGCTCACCCGAAGGTGCCTAACGCTGGGCGGCAAGCTGCATCGCGAGGTCCGCCCTGCACGACTTGACATCGCCTCTGGTGGCAGGCCTTATGGGAGGCAGCCGCTCCGGATGTACATGTAGCGATCACCCGGTGGTGTGCAAGTAGGTGGGAGGCAAGTTGTCCAGCCAGCATGAAGGAAAATCGCGTCCGGCAGCTGATCGGCAAGAGGAGACGCCTGAACCGGAACAGCCGCAGAGTGAGGCGACGGCTAGGGCTGCGGAAGCATCTTCTAGCGCTGAGGAGACCATCGAAAACATCGATGAGCTCCTTGACGCCGTCGATGAACGTTTGCTTGCGTCCCTGGGCTTCGGGCCAGGGGAGGTAGTAGATCCTGCTGTGATTGAAGCCCGTGCCGAAGAGATGGTGCGCGGATTCCAACAGAAGGGCGGCCAGTAGCCAATGGCCGCGCCGGCATCGAAACCTGGACTGATCTTAAACGGGGCGGCAGTCAGTGGTAATAGTGAGCTAAGAGAAGAGCTACTCGCCGCCGGCGTCGAGGTCGTGTTTCGCGCTATCGATGAACTTGCTGTCGACATCGGGCCCCGTGGCGTGCGAATTCGGGAGACAGTAGATGGGCGGGATTTAGCAGACTTCAGGTTCGTGCAAGTCCTCACCTATCAGCGACCCACCGCGACCCTGTTGAACGCCGTCGCGGACTATTTGACCACCAAAGATGTCTACACCTGCAACACGACGGGTGTCGCCGCGCCCACCAAGTTGTTCAAGTATGTCAGGCTTGCAAACCGAGGCATTTCGGTGCCATCAACGGTTTATCTGCCGCCGCAACTGCTCGCGGGTGCATACCGTGACTTGGCGAGGCAGCTTGAGCTCCCATTTGTGATGAAGACCGTAACGGGCGGCAGGGGCCGCATGACGCACATCGTAGGGAGCGAAGACGCGTTCGCTGAGAGGCTTAGGGATCCGGAACACGCTCGAGTAGGATTCCTCGTCCAGGAACTCGTACCGCCCGATGGCTCGTATTTCGTGCTCGTGTTGGGCGGTCACGTATCGCTCGCTATGAAGTGCCGAGACGGTAGCGTCGGGGATTTGCTGGCGAGATCAGGATGGGATGAAGCCGACCTCGTTGATATCCGAACGTTGGATCAAGGGGCCCGTGAAACTGCGGTACAGGCTGCGGCGGCAATGGATTACGATATTGCTGGAGTGCATCTTGTCCGCCATTGGACTACCGGCAACTGGCGTGTTCTCGACGTGAACCCCACGCCACCCCTCGCCAGTGGTGGGCACATAACTGATAAGGTCGGCGCCTACGCAGAGTACGTAAAGAGGCAATTCGCCAATCCCGAGCAGGTTGTTGGTAACGCTCGTCGCAGGTGACAAATCAACACTTCTGGGATCGGAGATTGGCTGAGGTAGGAAGCGAAGCGGGACGGCCTAGTCGGCTCTCGTGTCACGGACCCCACCCACGACGGACACCGCCACAGCGACGCACGCCGGGCACCAGAGCCATCTCCGCCGTGAGTCCCACACCCCGTGGAGCGGGCGGGAGTTCAGGTGTCAAACGCTCCTCAGTTTGACGCCTGGGCTCGCGCCTGCTCGGCTCCGCCTGGGACTCACGGTGGAGATGGCGACCAGCGCAACCACCCACGGCCGCAAGCTCCGTACGGTCCTCCGGCCATCTCTGTCGAAGATCCCTGCCCGGAGGG
>NZ_JBDPMC010000086.1:0-24756 GCF_039871625.1 Micromonospora sp. B11E3
CAGCCATGATGGAACAACGGGCACGGACACTCCTGACGATCACGAGGCGTAAGCACCTTCATGATCATGGATGTCCGTGCCCGCCTCGTATCCGGGGCAGCGCGTCTGACCTATTTGCGCGGGCTCTTAAGGCCAACCGGGCCGAGCGGCGCCGTCAGGAGCGGGAGGCCGCCCGGGAGGCCAGGCGGAAGCGGAAGCAGGCCCGCCGGGCCGAGCTGGCCGGCTGGACGCAGCGGCGTGTGGAGTACGTCCGCAACAACGCCGCCGCCGTCTACAGCGCCCTGATTTACGGCCTGGCCGTGTCCGGTGCGGTGTACGGGCAGGTCGACGCGGCCCGGGCCAACGGGCTGCCGACCCGGCTCCACCCGTGGGTGGACGCCGGGCCGGAGCCGGGGCGGATACCCTTCCCGCCGTGGCAGGGGTCCCGGAAACCCGGCACCGCAGGCGGGGCCTCGTCGCCGCCGCGGTGGCCGGTGTCGTGCTGTTCGCCTTCGGCCTGGCCGAGTTCTACGTGCCGCTGGCCGGGTACGTCGAGGGCGAGGGGCCCGACCTCACCGCGCTGCCCAGCGGCTGGCTGGCCCTGCTCACCGTGCTGCTGGCGGGCTACTGCCTGGCGGTGGCCGGCTGCGCCGCGTACCCCCGGGCGGCCGCCGTCCTGGCCGGCGCCTGCTTCACCGCGCAGAGCTTCACGCCGGTGCTCCCGGAGTGGCCGGTGGTGCCCCTCGTCGCGCTGGTGGTGGCGTGCTTCGCCTGCGTGGCGCTCGGCGGCCGCGGCGCGGTGGCGGTCGGCGTGCTGGCCTACCTCGCCGCGCTCGCCGTCGAGAACACGGCCGCCGGTGACTCCGACTGGGTGTTCATCGTCTTCGTCGGGCTGGCCGTGCTCGGGCCGGGCTACGCGGTGCGGATGCGCCGGGCGCAGGCGGCGCGCCTGGTCGCGCTGGCCGCCGAACGGGAGGCCGCGGCCCGGGTCGACGAGCGGCTGCGGGTGGCGCGCGAGCTGCACGACATCGTGTCGCACGGCGTTTCGGTGATGGTGTTGCAGGCGGGGGCGGCGCAGGCGGTGCTGGAGTCGGACGCGCGGCAGGCCCACGCGGCGCTCGACGCCGTGCAGGACGTGGGGCGGGACGTGGTCACCGAGCTGCGGCGGCTGCTCGTCGTCCTGCGGGGGCCCGAGGGCGCCCCGGACCGGCTGCCCTCGCTGCGCCAGCTGGAGCCGCTGCTCGCCCCCGTCCGGATGGCCGGCGGGCGGGTGGAGGTCACGGTCGACGGCGACCTGGGCGCCGTTCCGGTGGCGGCCGACGTCAGCGGGTACCGGGTCCTGCAGGAGGCGCTGACGAACGCCGCCCGGCACGCCCCGGGCGCCACCGTCACGGTCCGGGTCGAGGTCGGGCGTACCGCTCTGGTGCTGCACGTCGTCGACGACGGGCCGGGGCCGGCGCGGTGCGTCAGCGGCGGCGGCCACGGCCTGGTCGGGATCAGGGAGCGGGCGGCGCTCTTCGACGGTGCGGCCACCATGGGGCCCGGTGCGGGTGGCGGCTTCGGGCTGCGGGTGGAGCTGCCGTTCGGCCCGGAGCACACGGCGGCGCCGGTCGGGGAGGCCGCCAGGTGACCCGGGTGCTGATCGTCGACGACGAGGCGCTGGTACGGGGCGGCCTGCGGATGATCCTCGGCGGGCAGCCGGACATCGAGGTGGTCGGGGAGGCCGCCGACGGCGCCGAGGCCGTCCGGCTCAGCGCCCGGCTGGAGCCGGACGTCGTACTCATGGACATCCACATGCCGGTGCTCGACGGGGTCGCCGCCACCGAGCGGATCCTGGCCGACCGCCCCCGCCGGCGGGTCGTCATGCTGACCACGTTCGACCTCGACGAGTACGTCTACCGGGCGCTGCGCGCGGGGGCCTGCGGGTTCCTGCTCAAGACCACCCCGCCGAAGGCCCTCGGGGAGGCGTTGCACAGCGCCGCCCGGGGCGACGCGCTGCTCTCCCCGGCGATCACCCGCCGCCTCATCGACCACTACACCGCGACGGCGCGGGCGGTCCGCGCCCCCGGCCTGGCGGGCCTGACCGCCCGGGAGACCGAGGTGCTGCGCCTGATGGCGCGCGGCCTGTCCAACCGGGAGATCGCGGCGCAGCTGTTCCTCGGCGAGGCGACCGTCAAGACGCACGTCAACCGGATCTTCGCCAAGCTGGGCGTTCGGGACCGGGTGCAGGCGGTGGTCCTGGCGTACGAGACCGGTGCGGCGCAGCCCGGCGGCCGGCCGGACGGGTGACCGCCGGGCCCGGCGGCCGGCCGGCGGCGGGTGACCTTGCCGGCGTCTGCCATGCTCGGGCAGTGACGACCGGCCGACCGACCAGGCACCGCGGCCGCCGCCGGGCCCGGAGCCGCGCCACCCGGATCGTGCTCGCGGTCGGCGCGGTCGCGGCCGTCCTCGCCCTCGCCGTGGTCGTCGTGCCGCTGCTGCTGCCGCCGGGCCCGCGCCCGCTGTTCCAACTGCCCGTCGCCTGCGGCGAGACCTGGCAGCTGGGCACCTATCCCGGCCACGACGACTACGACGTCGACCTGTTCCCCACCGAGGGCGAGTCGTGGGGGAGGCCGGTGCTCGCGTCCTACGGCGGCACGGTCACCGAGGCGGGGATCAACGGGTCCCTGGGCGGGCGCACGCCGGAGAACCCGGACGGCCCGCGTGGCCGCGGCGGCGGCTACTGGGTGAAGATCGACCACGGTGGCAGGTGGGAGACGCAGTACCTTCACCTGCTCGAACCGCCGGTGGTCCGGGTCGGCCAGTGGGTCGCCCAGGGTGAGCAGATCGGGCGGCTCGGCAGCACCGGCAACTCCGGCGCCCCGCACCTGCACTACGAGCAGCGCCGGGGCTGGGAGAAGGTGGAGACCTGGTTCGACGGCTCGCCGTCCGGGATCACCCACGACGACGCCGAGTACACGGTCAGGCGGACGAGCAACAACTGCCGGACCGCCCCGACCCGCTGATACGCGCGGCATCCGTGGCCGGGCGACACGCCATCCACAATGGACCTTCGCCGCCGGCCCGGGTGTAGAGTCCGCCCGACAATCGGTCGAGGAGGGCTCTTTTGTACGTCGACGCGGCGTTTCTCGCGTACTACGACAAGCCGGAGCGGGTCAGGCTGCGCGGGCTCGCCCGCAACGCCGCCACGCCGGTCGACGTCCTGCTGCGGCTGCTGGACCATCCGGAGGACGTCCGGGCGGACGTCATGCGCCGCCCCGCCTGGTCGGACGAGGCGGTCGACGCCGTCGCGACGCACCCGCGTCCCGCGGTCCGGGCGGTGCTCGCCGAGGCGGTCGGGGCGTCTCCGGAGCAGCGCGCCCGGCTCGTCGACGACCCGGACCGCAGGGTGCGCTGGCGGCTCGCCGAGGGGCCGGACCGGTCCCGCTGGGCCGCGGCGGCGCCGTTGCCGCGGTGGGCGTACGAGCGGCTCGCCGCCGAGGGCGACGACCTGATGCGCGACCTGCTGGCGAACTGGTGCCGGTGGACGCCGGCGGACATCCGCGCGGCGTTGCGGACCGGGGCCGCCGCGGACCCCTCCGGGGAGGCGCGGAACGCCGACGGCGACGCGCCGCTGACCCGGGAACGGGCCGAGGAACTCGTCCGGGACGAGAGCGAATGGGCGCGTACGCAGGCGGCGGCCGACCCCGCCCTGCCCGCCGACCTCGTCGCCGTGTTGGCCGCCGACCCGTCGCCCGACGTGCGCCTGGCGGTGTCCATGCGCCCCGAACTCAGCGAGGAACAGCGGGCCGCCGTCGACTACCACGTCGCGCCCGCGGACCGGCTGACGCCCCTGGACTGGGTCACGGAGACCACCGACCCGGACGAGCTGCGCCGCTGCGTCCACTCGGCACACGTGGCCCTGCGCCGCAGCAGCGCGTACAACCCGCACCTGACCCCCGAGCTGGTGGCGGTGCTGGCCGCCGACGAGGACCACGCCGTACGGCTGCTGCTCTGCGAGAACCATCCCGACGTGCCGGGTGAGGTGGTTCTCCAGACGTACCTGGAGGCGGAGGTCGCCGGCCGGGGCGACCTGTTGGACCACCCGTGCTTCCCGCGGCAGGGGCTGGCCAGCCTGGCCGACTCACCGGACCCGAACGCGCGCGCCCTCGTCGTCCTGGACCCGCAGGCGCCCGCGGCGCTCATCGAACGCCTGAGCCACGACCCCGACCCCCGGGTACGGTGCCGGATGGCCGCCGACGAGCGGCTGCCGCTCGACAGGCTGCTCGCGCTGTTCGACGACCCGGAGACGACCGAGGCGGCGGCCAGCAACCCGAACCTGCCCGTCGACCTGATGGAGCGCATCCTCGCGGACGCCCTTCCTTAGTTCACGGGCCGACGCAGTCCGTCGCGCCGTGCCGCCACGAGTGGTCGTAGCGGCCGGCCACCTTCGTGACGAACGCGGTTATCGCCCGCTCGTCGAGGGTGTCCAGCCGCTGGAGGCGCTGCCAGCCGCTGAGCCCGATGCCGTGCCCCAGCGCCGGGTACGGGGCCACCACCACGTCCCGCGGATAGCGGCGGCCGATGCGTTCCAGGGCGCTGACGTCGGCAGCGGAGACGTCCGGGGCGTACTGCAGCATGATGTGGCCGTGCTCCAGCGCGTGCACCTGCAACTCCTCCAGCACCGGCTCCCGGTAGATGCCGGGGGTGATGACGCGGGGGGAGTGCGGGCCGGAGGTGGGCGGCATCGTCCGGTACGGCTCGTGCGGCGCGCCCTCGTACGCGATGTGCCGGTCGCCCTCGGACGGTACGGGCGTGCCCGGGACCTGGCCGCAGGGCAGCGCGGTCTCCCTGTCGGCCAGGCCGAGGACGACGCCGAAACCGAGGCTGGACATGGTGAGCACGCTGAGCGTGGTGACGACGACGCTGACGAGCGTTCCCAACCACCGCCGGCTCATGACGTCACCTCGCTGCGCTCGGCGCCGTCATGAGCTATGGCCCTGAGCCGCTTGATTCGCTCGCTGCGCTCGCTCATGTTGTGGCCCTCCTGCCCTGGATCCGGTTGCGGACGATCACGCCGAGCGGCAGCAGCACGTTCAGCGAGGCGAACAGCAGCAGGGCGATCCCCTCCCACCAGTAGGAACTGGTGATCGGCGAGCCCACCATGACTCCCAGCGACCAGCCGATGGTCACCTTGGCGCTCGGCCACAGGAAGTGCAGGACGAACCACGCCATCCAGACCAGGCCGGCCAGGTACAGCAGCCGGTACCAGCGGGACACCCGCAGGTCCCGGGCGTGCGCGTCGCGCAGGATCGTCGCCTCCTGCGGGGTGAGCCGGCGGACGAGGCGCTTGAGGGACAGCCGGGTGATCTGGTGGAGGTTCCGGCAGCCGGTTGCGGTCGCCATCACCAGGTACATGTCGGTCCGCAGGTACGCCAGGGTCTGGAAGGCCAGCTTGACCGCCTGGCTGAACACCACCATGGCGAGGAGCCGGACGAGGCCCGGCGGCAGGTCGATCCACCCGCGGGACCAGGCGAAGCGGGGCGCGACGGCGGCGAACAGCAGCACGCAGTCGACGGCCATGCCGGCGAGGAAGGGGCCGTAGCGGCGCTCGGGCGGCAGCGCCCACAGCCCGGACAGGTCGGTCTCCAGCACCGGGAAGATGCCGCGGCGCTCGATACGCAGCCGGGACGGGATCCCGACGGCGGCGCCGGCGAGCGCGTGCCAGATCTCGTGCACGACCGTCAGGACGACGACCACGACGTTGGTGAGCAGGAGGCTGAGCACGATGTCGGGGAAGATGAACGTGTCCTCGTACGTGGGCAGTAGCGACGGCTCGGCCGCGAACATGGCCAGCGTCGCGACGAGACAGCCGGTGTAGACGGTCCAGGCGACCGGGCCGAACAACGGCCGTACGAACCGGGCCGGGATCCGCGAGACCGACCAGTGTCGGGCCGCCGTCGGCGCGGGCTCGCCGGCGGTACGCCCGTCGATGACGCCCGCCTCGACGAGCACCTCGACGAAGTCGAGGGCGTCCACGGGCTCTCCGGTCTCGCGTTCCACCTCGTCGGCGGCCTCGGCGACCGTGCGGCCGTCGGCGAGGAGCCGGACCAGCCGGGCGCCGACCTCGGGGACGACGACGAAGGTCCCGGTGGCGGGGTCGCCGACGACGTACTCGTCCTCGTCCTCGCGCCGGACGACGAGGTGGGCGACGCGAGGGCGGCTGTCCGCGTCGAGGAGGCTCACCTCTCCTCCTCGACCCAGCCGCAGGTCTCGCACCGCTGACCGGGGCGCGGGTTCACCACGTAGTGGTAGGTCAGGTCGGTGAGGCTGAGGTGGTACATCCGGCCGAGCGTGGTCGGGGGGATACCGGCGAGGTGGTACACCGCGTCGAGCGCGGCCAGGTGCCCGGTGAGGTTGGCGGTGGGCGCGATGACGGCGTGGCCGCTGAACGGGAACAGCTCCTCGGGGGCCGTGCCGTACCGGTCGCGGAGCCGGTCGTTGACGCTGGGCAGGCACGCCTGGCAGCACGTACGGCCGGGCACGAACAGGCCGACCACGGCCATCGGGCCCGCGTACTGGGCGATCATCCACGGCGTACCGGTCTTCAGGGCGGCCCGGTTGGCCCAGTCGCGGATGGCGTGCAGCGGCTGGTCGGCGCAGAGCACGAGCAGGTCGCGGTCGCGCATCAGTTCGGCGAGGCACTCGGCCGAGTCGACCCGGGTCTCCTCGCCGGTCACCGTCACGTACGAGTTCATCCGGCGCAGGCGGTCGACGGCGACGGCCAGCTTCGGCGCGCCGATGTCGTCCTCGGTGTAGAGCAGTTGCCGGGTCAGGTTGCCGGGCTCGACCACGTCGAAGTCGACGCAGTGCACGGCGCCGACCCCGGCGGCGACGAGCGAGGAGGCGATGGCGGAGCCGGTGCCGCCGAGCCCCACCACGACCACGCTGCTGCCCTTGAGCCGGGCCTGGACCTCGAAGCGGGACGTGCGGGGAGTCAGGTCGACCCAGGCGTGGTAGGTCAGCGCCCGCTCGTACCGCTCGATCTCGGCCGGGCTCAGGGTGGGCGGGGGCGGCGCGGCGGCGTCCTCGACGTAGCCGGCGTCGACGATCGCCTGCATCGCGTCGGTCGCCTCGTCCGCGGTCATGTCGGGCCGTTCGGTCAGCAGCGCCGAGACGATCTCCGCGCGGGTGCGGGTGCCGTCCATCAGGCGCAGCAGCGACCACAGGGATCCGTCCTCGTCGTCGATCTCCGCGCCGATGCCCATCTGCCGGCCGCCGATGTTGATCAGCGTGGGGTTCAGCCGTACGGGCTTGTGGATGCCCTTGATCCGTGGTCGCAGCATGCGCAACTCCTTGACGAATGGCGGCCGGGACGCGGTGCTCCGCGCCCCGGCCGGATCTCCGATCAGCTGCAGAGGTCGTTGCGGCAGCCCGGGTCGAGGATGGCGACGGTGGTCTCCAGTTTCTCGAGCTTGCGCACCACGACCTTGGCCGGCTTGCGCTTCGTCTCGATCTTCTTGTCCATGGCAACCTCCAACGAATTGAGAGGGATCGACGCGATCGCGTCGCCACCATTAGAGCACCCGGTAATACCGATGACAATGATTGGAAGCGTCGAATCAATGACTCGGAATGCGCATAACCTGGCGCTGCGGACGGTGGCGGAAAATAGCCGCCCAACGGGTTCGGGCCGCAGGTGTTGGCTGGAAAGCAGCGCTTCCGGACGGGTCGTCCACACGCGACAGATGGCCCTATGTGAGGTTGGCGCGGGCTCCTGCGTCAATAGCTGGTAATGGCCCCGCTGGGGGTGTTTTGCGGGGGTCTGATCCGGCCGTACCGAAACAATTCATCTGCAATTTCGGTCGATGTTTGTCAACCCGTTCGGCGGCGTGGTGGTGGCCGGACGGGTGGCTTGCGACGGCTCGACGTCCGCCGCGTCTTGATCGACTCAATGTCGGGGGCATAGGGGTGTCCGAGGGCTCCGGATGCCCCCATGTCGGCGACACAGGGGGTGGATCGACGGTGTGTGTCCGGTCACGGGCAGCTACACGGCTGCCTCGATGACTACTATCGGTGTGTCGCTGGTCACGGGGCCGATGCGACGGCCGTCGACCTCGGGAGGTGGTGGACGATGCCGACGGAGTGGGCTGGCCACCCGGCGCCGGGCCTCGTCCGGTCGAGGCTCATCACCTCGTTGAACGCGCGACCGCGGTCGCTCGGCCTGGTCGTCGCCCCCGCCGGATCCGGCAAGACCACCCTCCTCGCCCAGTACGCGGCGACCGTGCCCGGCCCGGTGGGCTGGCTGCGCACCGTGCCGTCGGACGCCGGCCCGGCGCAGGCGCTGGCCCGGCTTGACGCGGCGCTGCCCGACGGCGAGCGCGGCCTGCTGATCCTCGACGACCTGCACCTCGTCGAGGGCTCGACGGGGGAGTCCGTCCTGCTGGATCGGGCCCTCGCCCTGACCCGGGACGGACTGCGGGTGCTCGTCGGCACCCGGCGCACCCCGTCGGTCATCCTGGCCCGGCACGAGTTCTCGGACAGCATCGTCGTCGACGCGGAGCAGTTGCGGTTCCGCACCTGGGAGGTCGAGCGGCTGCTGCGCGACGTCTACCGGGAGCCGCTGCCGGCCGACGACGTCGCGGCCCTGGCCCGCCGGCTCGGCGGCTGGGCGGCCGGCCTCAAGCTGTACCACCTGTCCACCCGGGGCCAGCCGCTGCCCGACCGTCGCCGGGCCGTCGCCGCGCTGGGCGCGCGCTCGGCGCTGTCGCGGGACTACCTCACCCGCACCGTGCTGGCGGAGCTGGTCCCGTCCCTGCGCCGGTTCCTCGTGCGGACCTGCGTGTTCGAGACCCTGACGGCCGAGCGGTGCGAACGGCTGCTGGGCGGCGGCGACGGGCAGGCCGCACTCGAGGAGCTGGAACGCCGTCAGGCGTTCACCGTTTCCCACGACGGCGGCCGCTCCTTCACGTACCACGAGGTGCTGCGCGCCCACCTGGTCGCGGCGCTGACGGAGGACCTGGGGGAGGCCGGGGCCCGGGCCTGGCACGCCCGCGCCGGGCGGGTGCTCGCCGAGGAGGGCGCGGCGCTGGAGGCGGCCCGCTGCTTCGCCCGCGCACAGCGGTGGCCGGACGTGCACCGGCTGCTCGACGCCGCCGGCACCGCTGTCGCCGCGCGGGGCCTCGACCCCTGGTCCGACCTGCTGCCCGCCTGGTTCATCGCCGAGGACCCGTGGCTGGTGCTGGCCGACGCGCAGCACCGGATCAACGAGGGTCAGCTGGCGGCGGCGGTGCCGCTGCTGCGCCGGGCCGAGGAGATGTTCGGCGCCGCCGGGCCGGGCGCCGACCGCTGCCGTCAGCTACGCGCCGCCGTGACGGCGTGGCTGCCGGACGGGCCGAACTGGCGCGGCCACTGGTCCGGCTGGCTGCGTACCGCCACCCGCCGGCACCCGGTCGTCGTGGTCGGCGAGGCGGAACGGCTGACCGGCGCCGAGGACACCCTGGTCCGCGCGGCGGCGTTGCTGCTGGCCGGGCACGTCACCGAGGCGCTTCGCGTGCTGGACCGCCCGGTCCCCGCCGACGCCGGCCCGGTCGGCCTCGCGTGCCGGTTGCTGCGCGCCGCCGCCGCGCTCACCGGCGGCGACCCACACGCGTCCGCCGCGGCCGCCGCCGTCGGCCTGGACGCCGACCAGGCGGGCCTGCCGTGGCTGGCCAGGCTCGCCCGGGCGGTGCCCGCGCTCGGCGGGGCGGAAGCCGACCTCAAGGAGGCGGCCGCCGTCGTGGAGGAGTGCGACCGGCTGGGCGACCGGTGGGGGGCGCTGCTCGCGGCCGGGTGTGCCGCGCTGGCCCACTCGCTGCGCGGCGGGCCCGAGGTCGACGAGGCGGGCCGGCTGCTCGACCGGGCCCGTGCGGTGGACAGCGGCGCGCTCGTCGTCTGGGCGCAGGCCCTGCTCGCCCTGGCCGCCGTGCGCGCCCGGCTGCCCGACGCCGAGGTCGAGGTCCGCCGTGCGGAGGGCACCGCGCGCGCCGCCGGGGTGCCGGGGGCGCGGGTGCTCGCCCTCGCCGCGGGCGTGCCCGCCGCGCCCGACAGGAGATCGGCGCTGTCGGCCGTGCGCGCCGTCGCCGAGCAGGCCGGACTGCCCCGGGCGGCGGTGGCCGCCTGGCTCACCCCGGAGCCCCGCCCGGCCCGGTCCGCGCCCGACAGCGCCCCGCTGACCGTACGCTGCCTGGGCGGCTTCCGGGTCTGCCTGCACGGGGAGCCGCTGAACTGGTCGCCGCTGCGTCCCCGGGCCCGGGCGGTGGCCCGCATCCTCGCCATGTACGCCGGGCGGCCCGTGCACCGGGACCGGCTGCTCGGCGCGCTCTGGCCGGACACCGACCCGGCGGCGGCCACCCGCACCCTGCACGTCGCCCTGTCCAGCCTGCGCCGCTTCCTGGACACCCGGTTGCCGGCCGGCGAGCGGGAGACGCTGCTGCACCGCGACGGGGACGCGTACCTGCTGGCCCTGCCGTCGGACGCGTGGTGCGACGTCACCGAGTTCCGGCGGGCGCTGGAGCGGGCATCCCGGCGCGGGCCCAGCCGCGACCCGCGGGCGCTGGACGACCTGCGTACGGCGGTGGCCGCGTACGGCGGTGAGCTCCTGCCGGAGGACGGCCCGGCGGAGTGGGTGGTGGCCGAGCGGGAGACCCTGCGCCGGCAGGCGGCGGACGCCGCCGCCCGGCTCGCCGAGGCCGCGCTGCGCGGGGTGGACGGCGCCGGCGGCGGCGAGCCGGCGGCGGCGATGGCCGCCCGCTGCGTCGAGATCGACCCCTGCCACGACGCCGGCTGGCGGCTGCTGATCGCCGCCCACGACCGGGCCGGCAACGCCGCCGCGGCCGAGCACGCCCGCCGCCGGTACGCCGACGTGCTCGTCTCCCTCGGGCTGGACCCGTCCCCGATCGCCGGCACCCCGCCGGCCGCCACGGTCAGCGCCGACCGAAGAATTCCGCTTCCCCGATCGCCACGGACGGCGTCAGCCCGGGCCCGTACGTCGAACGGACCACCAGCCTGATCCGCACCACGTCCGACGCCTCGACAGCGAACTGCTGCGGTCCGGGTTCGTCGCGCAGCTCGACGTCCGTCCGGTGCTGCCTGCCGCCGGCGTCGACGGCGACCACGGTCAGCCCGCGCGGCCGGCCGGCGGCGAGGAACTCCTGCCGCCGCGGGCCTGCCCCCGGGGTGATCACCACGACGAGCAGGCGCACCGGCTCGGCGAACCGGCCCTCCACCCACGCGTCGACGGCCTTCCCGCTCGGCGCCCAGTACCGGTTGTTCGCCCCGTCGGTCAGCCGGGGCGCGCCGGCACCGGACGCCTCCGACGACGCCGTCACCGAGGCCGGGACGAGCGACGCCGGGTCCTCGGTGCGGTCCCGTACCTCGTCCACGGCCTGCCGGGCCAGGGGCGGCCCGACGACGGCCAGCACCCCGACGAGGCAGAGGGCGAGCACGATCAGCAGCGTCCGGCGGGTCGCCCGGGCGGCCCGGCGGTCGTCCCGCAGCGAGCGGCGGCGGGGCGCCCGCCGGCGCAGCCGGTCCCACCACCGCCGCCACCAGGTGCGCCGCGGCGCCGGCCCCGCCGGCGCGACCAGTTCGCCGCCGCACGAGCGGCAGAACCGCCGGCTCGGAGCGTTGTCGACGCCGCAGGCCGGGCAGGCCAGCTTCGGGTCCGGCGGGCGGGGCGGCGGGTCGACCGGGTCCTCCACCGGCGAAGGGACCGGGTCGGCCCGCTGCCCGTGGAGGTTCGGCGGCCCCGGCTGAACGGGCCGTACCGGCTGCACGGGCTGCACCGGCTTCGGCCGCGGGGGATCGGGCCGGCTGCCGTCGTCCCAGTGCAGGAACTCGCCGCAGGTGCCGCAGAACTGGTCGTCGTGGCCGTTGGTCGCGCCGCACTCCGTACAGGTGATCATGATCCCGTCTCCAGCGTCCAGCGGACGTGGGCCGGCACGGCGGACGCCAGGACCTGCCGCACCAGCGCCTCGTCGACGTCCCCCTCGACCCGGACCCGGACCTCCGGCGCCTCCTCGGGCGGCGGCGCGCCGGTCGGCGTCGCCGAGCAGGTCACCCCGCCGTTGTCGGTCACCTCCACCCGCGCCCCCGTGGCGACCTCCAGCGCCAGCGCCACGCCCCGGGCCGTCCCGCGCCAGCGGTGCACCTCGACGGCGTGCCGGACGAGGTCCCGCCGCGACTGCGGGGGCCGGTCGGCGTCCGCCGGCGCGGCCACCCAGCCGGCCAGCCAGTCGAGGAAGTCCGGCGGCGCCAGCTCCAGGTCGAAGTACGCGTCCAGGCAGTCGAGCGTCAGCAGGATCGGGGCCAGCACGTCGTCCAGCCCGGCGGTGAACCGCTGCGCGAAGTCGTCCTCCTGGTACACCGCGGGCAGCTGCCGCCCGATCGGGTGCGGGCTGGCCAGCCCCGGTACGGAACCCCGCATGATCCCCTCCTGACCTCGGCGACCCGGCCGCTCACCCGGCGACCCGCACCTGGTGCCCGTACGAGAAGGCGAGCGCGTTGACGCCGAGCTCGACGCGCTGCACGGCCTCGCCGCGCTCCCCGGTCCTCGGGTCGGCCCCGAACAGCCGGACGTCCTCCACCAGGTCCACCCCGTCGACACGCTGGAGCACGGCGTGCACCTCGCCCGACTGGACCGGCCGGCCGAACGGCCACCCCGCGCCGTCGGGCCCGCCGTGGACCGGATCCAGGTAGTCGTAGAGCGCGCGCACCGCCCGTCGGCGCAGGTCGGCGTTCGACCCGCCGCCCCGGGGCCGGGCCCGGACCTGGGCGACCACCGTCACCCCCTGGTAGAAGGGCGGCTCCACCAGCACCCGGGCGCCCACGCAGCGGCGCTCGTCGAGGAACGCCCTGATCCGCTCCAGCGTCTCCTCCCGGGGCAGCAGCGCGGCGAACCGGGCCGCGTCGTCGTCGGCGTCCCCGTGCTCGCCCAGCGCCGGCACGACCAGCACCCGCACCGCCGTCGAGCCGTCGCCCGCCGGCACGCACCGCACCCGCAGCACCTCCGGCGCGGCCTGCCGGGCCAGCTGCTCGTAGTCCGCGGCGGTGACCGCCCGCTCCCGGGTCCGCAGCGTCAGCGGCCCCCGCACCGACGTCTCGTCCAGCGACTCGCCGTCGACCCCGCCGGTCGCCGCCGCCCGGTTGGTCACCGTCGACACGAACGGCACCGGGTCGCGCAGCACGGTCAGCGTGCGGGCGGCCACGTTGCCCTGCCGCCCACCGCCCGTCCGGTACGCCGGAATCCTGATCACCGCTCCCTTCGGCGGCACCGCCCCGTACCGGCGTACCGTGCCGTCGGGCTGCCGCACGGCCGGGCCGAAGCTGACCTCCCCGCTGGCCCGGTCCACGCGGACGTGCCGGTCCTGCGGCCCGGAGTCGGCGAAGCTCGTCACCTCCCGCCAGGGCTGCCACCCGTCGGCGGTGCCCACCTCGATCTCGACCGCGCGGTCGGCGGCCACGATCGGCGCCCGCTGCACCGTGAACCGCTGGCCCGGCACGCCCTCGGCCGCGCCGAGGGTCTCCCCGGCGATCAGCTCCGCGTGGCACGCCGCCACGGTGCCGCCGACGGTGTCCGCGGCGGCCCGCCCCAGCCGCGGCGGGGCGTGGAAGAACGGCTGCCCGGGGGCGGGCTCCCGCAGCCGGCACCGCAGCCAGCCCGCCCGGTGCCGCGCCACCACCGACGCGACGTGCCCGGCCGGCACGTGCAGCACCACCTCGCCGGCCCGGTTGAGCGCGCCGGTGGTGTCCCGCTCCACCGGGCACTCCGCCCAGCCGCCGTCCGTCCACGCCTCCCACACCAGCGGCGCGTTCGTCGGGTCCACCCCGCGCCCGGCCACCGCCCAGTCCATGGTGAGCAGCACCGCGCAGCCCGGCACCGCCCCGTCGAGGCCGAACAGCACGGCGTCGCCGGGCGCCGGCGGGTCGGCGAACGCGGGCACCCGGTCGGCGCCGCCCAGGTCGCCCGTCCGGTCCGCCGGCGGGCCCCCGGCCGGCACGGTCAGCACCCGGACCAGTCGGCACGGCGGCACGGTCAGCTCGCGCAGCGTCTCGAAGGTCACCGGCTCGACGTTCTCGCCGCGGACGGTCGCCACATGCGTGCCGGCGGGCACGACGACCGGCGTGTCGCGCGGCGCGGACAGCCAGAACGTCACGTCCGTCGAGGCCACCGCCGGCGGGAACGGGGTGACGCCGAGCAGGTCGAGGAACTTCACGTAGTGCCGGTCCGGCACCCGGTTGAGCCGGTAGAGCAGCTGGTCGACCATGTACGCGAACGTCTCGATCAGGGTCACCCCCGGGTCGGAGACGTTGTGGTCCGTCCACTCCGGGCAGCGCCGCTGCACCAGGCGCTTCGCGTCGTCCACCAGGTCCTGGAAGCGGCGGTCGTCGAGGTGGGGCGCGGGCAGGGCCATCACGGGGCTCCCGGGTCGTGCGCGGGGATGACGTAGAACGGGAAGACCAGGTTGCGCGGGTCGTTGTCCTGGCGCAGCCGGTAGCGGATGTCGATGTGCAGCTCCCCGTTGGCGGGGTCGACGAAGTCGACCAGCACGTCGTCCAGCTCGATGCGCGGCTCCCACCGCTCCAGCGCCAGGCGCACCTGGTAGGCGATCTGACCGGCGGTGGACGGGTCCGCCGGGGCGAACACCAGCTCGTGGATGGCGCACCCGAACTCGGGCCGGCCCGGCCGCTCGCCGGGGGCCGTACCGAGGATCAGGCGGATGCTCTCCACCACCTCGCGGTCCCCGCGGACCAGGGCGATCCCGCCGGTCGGGTCGGTACGCAGCGGGAACGCCCAGCCGGCGCCGACGAAGTCCGCAGCCATCCGCCTCACCCGCCGATCAGCACGGTCGGGCAGCCGGCGACGATCGGCGCCCCGCAGGCGGCGAGGTCGCCGAGCCGGGCGGCGGGCCGGCCGCCGATGAGCACCGTGGGGCACCCGGGCGGCAGCAGCGGCGACGGCGGATGCGGCGGCGTGCCCGGGAACGCGCAGGCGTGCATGGTGCCCACGGTGGCGGCGGGCTGCCCGCCGATGAGGACGGTGGGCACGCCCGGCCCGCCGACCGTGCCCGGGTGCGCCGTCGGGTCGCCGACGCGAGCGGCTGGTGGCACGGCAACCTCCTCCCTCAGTTGATCCGGACCACGGCGCCGCGAACCGTGACCGGCCCGCCGGCCGTCAGCTCCGCGTTGCCCTGCCCGGCGACCTTGACCGTCGCGCCCTCCACCGACGCGCCGGCGGAGCCGCGTACGCTCACCCGGCCCTGGCCCTCGATCCCCACGTCGCCCTTCGCCGTGACGGTGACCTGCTGCCCGGCCAGCTCCAGCGGCCCGGAGCCGGCGTCCAGGCTGATCCCGTTGCGGGCCCGGACGCTCACCTTCCCGTCGCTGACGATCTCGACCTGGCGGCCGGTCCGGTCCAGGCGCAGGGTGAACTTCCGGTCCCCGGTGGCGAGCAGCACCCCGTCCGGGCCGCTGCCGGCCTCCAGCAGTTCGAGGCGGTGGCCGGTGCGGGACACCAGCGCCCGGGCGGCGATCCGGCCGCTGCTGCCGTCCACCGCCTCGGTGTCCAGCCGCGGGGGCGCGTCGGTGCCGTTGTGCAGCCCGCCGAGGACGTACGCGGCGTCCAGGTTGCCGCCGGTGAACCCGACCAGCACCTCGTCGCCCACCTCCGGCAGCAGCACCGCCCCCCGGTCGGCGCCCGCCCCGGGCTGCACCACCCGCGCCCAACCGGTGGTGTACGCCCCGTCCAGCCACGGCAGGGTGAGCCGGACCCGGCCGAGCCTCTTCGGGTCCTTCACGTCGCTGACCACCGCCGGGACCAGCCCGTCGCCGGTCCGGTCCGCGCGCGCCGCCCCGGCCGTCAGCCCGTACAGGGAGCGGTCGGAGCGGCCGGAGACGGTGAACGCCGTGGTGTAACCGGCCTGCTCGCTGAACACGTGCCGGGTGCTGGTCAGCACGTACCGGCCCTGGAACGGCTCGCCGACGTTCGCCAGCGCCACCGCCGCGCCCGCGCGCAGCCGGGCGTTGCCCTTCGCCACCCCCTCGATCTCGGCGCAGCCGCCGCCGAGGTCGCCGGCCAGCGCGCCCGCCACCGCCCGCACCGCGGCGTCCGAGCCCAGCGTCGGGTCCGCCACCAGGTACGGCGGGCTGCCCACCTGCTTGCCCAGCGCGGCCGGGTCCACGCCGATGCCCTCCGCGCCGGGCACCTTCGGCACGGCGGTCGCGCTGACCGCCCGCTTCGTGGCCGGGTCCCAGCCGCGCGCGGCCACCTCGGGCACCTGGGCGGTGGCGGTGACCCCGGCGCGCAACGCGATCAGGTTCCGGTTGACCTCCAGCACCAGCGGGTCCTGGGTGGCCCGCGCGGACGGGTCCGGGGCGCCGGCCGGCGGCTCGGGCATCCGCAGGTGCAGCTCCCCGTCCAGCACCAGCACCTGCGCGCCGACCAGCCCGGCGAGCCGGTTGAGGAACGTCCAGTCGCTGACGTTGTCCTGGCTGAGCTGCGCCTCCGGCTCGCCGCCGACGCCGGTCACAGGGTCGATCCGGCCCGCCTTCAGCCCGGCCCGCCGGGCCACCTTCCGCACGACGTCGGGCACGCTCATCCCCGGGTACGCGGCCACCCGCCGGCCGCGCAGCAGCCGGTGCGCCAGGTCGAGGCCGCGTACCTCGGTGAACGAGCCGGAGCCGTCCAGCTCGTACTCCAGGGCGGTGACCTCGCCGGTGAGCAGCGGCGCCGGCCCGCCCGGGTCGGACGTCTGCACGCTCAGCCGCACGGGGGCGCCGATGGCGAACCCGCCCTTGGCCAGCACGGTCCGGTCCGGGTCCCGGTAGCGCAGCACGAACCGGTCGGGCAGGTTGCGGCTGTCGTCGACCGCCGCGTACGTCAGCAGCGCCGCGACCTCCGCGGGCAGCGGGCTGCCGCCCACCTCGACGAGGAGGGCGTTGGCGAACTGCTCATTGGCCACGGGCGCCGTCCGAAGCGGTCAGTTCCTCCGGGGCGGGCACCAGCAGCGCGGTGCCGGGACGCAGCCGCATCGGGTCGTCGATGTCGTTCGCCTCGGCGATGCGGCGCCACAGCCCGGACCGCCCGTACGCCTGGTAGGCCACCGAGTGCAGGGTGTCCCCGGCGACGACGACGTGGATGTCCCGGGCCTCCCGGGCCCCGGAGGTCGGGTTCTGCCCCGGCTGCTCGCCGGAGATCTCCTCCAGGGTGACCGTGCACAGCGCCCGCACCGGCGTGCCGCCCGGGGTGAACAGGGTGTACTTGGCGCTGACACTGGCCACGAAGGACGGGAAGCCGACCATGCCGCCCCAGTGGAACACCACCCACGGCGGCGAGCCCTTCTTCTGCTGCCGGCTGGCGTCGGTCGGCACGCAGCAGGCGAACAGCTCCTCGACCCGCTTCACCACCGAACTGTCCATCGTGTCGGTGGCGTCGAAGAACATCTCCAGCGTCAGCTTGCACGGGTCCGAGCCGGTGAACTCCGGCACGCCGCTCTTCTTCGCGTTGCGCTGCGCGTCCCGCTTCCACTTGGCGGTCTTCGTCAGCGCCAACTCCTTCGGGTTGAACTGGAACGGGATCCGGCCCAACTGCGGCCCGGGGGAGGCGGTGCCGCCGTTGCGGGGCGGCTCGTGCAGTTGCAGGTACGCGTGCGTCAGCTGCGGCGGCGCGCCGCCGCCCCGCCCACCGGGGCTCCCGGCGGCGGTGAACGTGACGGGCGAAGTGCTCACGGGCTCACCCCCCGGTCCCGGGGCCGAAGAAGCCGTGGTGGGCCAGCTCCAGCGTCTCCACCGCGACCTTCGGGCTGTCCGGGCTGAGCTGCGGCCCGGTCCACCGCACCGGGATGACGTCGAGCAGGCCCCAGCGGGCGATCACCGTGCCCTCCAGGGTGCGCGCCTCGATGGTGGCGGTCTTGCGGGTGATCCCGTTGGCCATGCCGGAGAACCAGCGCATCAGCTTGGCGCTGTCCGCCGTGATCGGCCGGGAGAGCTTGACGTTGGAGAACTTCATCCGGGTGGGCAGCTGCCACACGTGCCCGTTGTTGCCGCCCTCCTCCCGCTGCTCGACGACCACCTCGCAGCCCAGCCCGTCGCAGGTGTTGAACGCGCCGAGATCCTGGTCGTCGATCCGCACGACGAAGGCGATCGCGACGGCGACGTCGTCCTTGGCCATCCATCCCTCCCTGGTCGGCGCGGCTGGTGGCTGTTCGTCAGCCTGGGCCGCCGAGCACCCCGTGCCGCTCCCGGTCGAGGCGCAGTTCGGTCTTCAACCGGCGCAGCAGCGGGTCGTACAGCTTCTTCAACAGTTCCTCCGGCTCCGTCCCGCCGCCCGGCGGGGCACCAGGCGCCGCCGGGCGGCCGGCCGCCGCGGGCTCCGCGCCGGGCGGCGGGGCCGCGCTCGCGGGTGGGCCGGCCGCGTCGGGCACGGCGACGGGCGGCGGCGGGTCGGCCGGTTCGGCCCGCTGCACGACCGGGCCGGGCGGGTCCCGGCCCGGCCCGGCCGCCGCCGGTTCCGGCCCGCCACCGGGGTACGCCCACAGCAGGCCGTCGCCTGCCGGGGCTGGTCGGTCGGGCGACGAGCCGGGCAGTGCGCCCACCCACCGCTGCACTGGTGCGGGCCCGGCGTCCCCGGCCGGTGCGGCCCGGACGGTCGCGGGGACGCCGGGCAGATCGGGTACGACCGCGAGCGGGCCCGGCTGTGGCCGCTGCGGTTCGGGCACGGCTGCGGGTACGGGTGCCGCGTCGCGCTGCCAGGCCACCCGCTGCACGCTCGTGTCCGCTGGGGCGGACGAGGCGGGCACGTCCCCGCTCAGCAGCCGCACCGGGCGGTCGCCGACCAGCCGCGCGACGACCAGGGGCGGGGGAGTGGGTGCGTCGTCCGGCTGCCCGCCCCTGGCCGGCTCGGCCGCCGATCCCACGGGCGTCTGGTGCGCGGCCGTTGGCGCCTCCACCCGGGACACCACCGGCAGGTCGAGGTCTCCTGTTCCCGGGCCCGCTGCCGGGCCGCCCCGGCCCGGCAGCGCGGTCGGCTCCCCGTCGGCCCCGGACTGTGTGGGGCCGGGTGGCGGGGCGAGCAGCGGCGCCACGCGCGCCTCGGTGGACGCCCCGCCGCCCGGCGGCACGAACGTCTGCACGGGCGGCGGCTGCCCGGGAGGCGTGCCGCCCGGGCCCGGTACGGCTGGTGTCGCGGCGGTGCCCGACAGCGCGGTGTCCCGCTGAGGTGTCGGGCCGGCGAGCGGCAGATCGCCGACCGCCGGGGGAGGACCACCGGCGGCCTCGGCGTCGCCGTGGTGTCGTGCGGGGTCGACGGAGGTGATGGGGCCGTCGGCGGCGAGGCGGGAGACGGCGACCTCGCCGAGCAGCCCGGCCTGGTCGCGCGTCGCGGGCATCGCGTCCTCCGCCAGGCCGGCGCCCTGGTCGTCCTGTCGGCCGGGGTTGCCGCCGTCGTCCGACTGGCCGGTGTCGCCCACCGGGGCGGGGGTGGCCTCGTCCGCCTCGGCGGGCGGCCGGTGGACCAGCGCCGGGGCGGCGTCCCCGGTCGGCACGCGTTGGACCGGCGCGTCGTCCCCGGGCGAAACGCGTTGGACCGGCGGACCGGTGATGTCGCGAGGGGGCGGTGCCGAGGCCTCGCGCGGCGGGAGCAGCGGGGAGACGATCGGCTCGCCCAGGCCGAGCCGGCGGGGCGGCCTCGGGCTGTCGGCCGGCACCCGCTGCACGGGCAGGTCGGGTGCGGACCGTCCGGCGCCGGACGCCGGCGTCCCGGCGGCCTCCGACGGCGGCGACGGCTCGGGCAGCGCGCCGGCCGCCTCCACAGTGACGGGGGCGTCCCGCCCCAGGGTCGGCGCCTCCGGTGGGTCGACGGGCTCGGGAGGGTCGGCGTCGACGGCCCGGGTGTCGGTCGGCCGGTCGGTGGGCCCGGAAAGGCCGGCGTCGCCGCCCCGCTGGACGGTGCGGGTGGGCCCGGACAGGCTGGCGTCGCCGGCCCGCCCGCCCGCGCCGGGCGGTGGGTCGACGGCCGGCAGGTGCAGCTCCACCGCCGGCGGGGGCGCGGCCAGCAGCCGGCTGACCGACACCGGCTCCAGCGGCACCGGTCGGTCGGCCTGTGCCGCGTCCGCCGCCACCGGTCGGCTGACCGGCATCGGTCCGCCACCCGACGGCACGGCCGGCGTCGGCTGGTACGTCTGGGCGACCTGCCGCTGCACGCCTGGTGCCGCGCGGCGGGCGCCCGACTCCGGCACGGCGAGGGGCAGCGGCGCGGGATCCTCGCCTGCTGACGGTCCGGCGGGCTCCGGGGTCGCCGGCCCGTCCACCGGTACGGCCGCGCCGTGCAGCACGCCGGCCGGCTCGGCGTCCCCGACGAGGTGCCCGAGCGGGGCCAGGTACGACGGGTCGCGCCAGGCGGCCAGCGAGCCGGTGAACGCCTCGGGCAGGTTCAGCCGCGGCTCGTCGGGGGTGACCCGCTGGATCGGCGGGAGCTGTTGCCAGGCGGGGGCCTCGTCCCGACGGCTCTCCTTCGGCCCGTCCCGGCGGCTTTCCTTCGGTTCGGCGCCGGTGGGCGCGGCGGCGGCCGGGGCGGGCGCGTCGGCGGTGGACCGCTGCGCGGTCCGCTGCGATCGCCGGCGCCACGGCCACAGCATCGGGTCACCGTCCCTGACTGATGCGGGTGTTGATGCTGGCGATCTCGGCCACGTACCGCAGCCGCTCGCCGTGTTCGAGGTCGAGGATCTCGTCCAGCGACCAGTGGAAGTGGTAGGCGACGTACGCGACCTCGGAGTAGATGCGGTCGGCCGCGTACGTCACGATTCCCCCAGGCGCCCGCCGGCGAGGTCGACCGCGAAGCGGTGCCGGCACTCCGGGCACACCACGCTCGCGCGGGTGTGCCCCTCGCTGTTGACCCGCCGGTACATGTCCTGCAGGAACGCCAGGTCGGAGGCGAACAGGTCCTCCACCACGCCCGGGTGCACGTCCACCACCGTGCCGATCCGGGTGATCACCCGGCTGAGCAGCACCACCGTGAGGTACGCGGGATTCTCCCGTACCCGGTCGTCGCGCAGCGGCACCAGCTCGTCCCGCGCGGTCGCCAGCCGCATCACCCCGTCCCGGTGCACCGTGCCGGAGCCGTCGACGTACCCGCGGGGCAGCTCGAACGGGAACTCCGTGCGCAGCGTCTCGCGCCGCGGGGCGACGGCAGGCGGCTCGGCCGGCTCGGGGCCGGGCGGCGGGACCAGCGACGACGTACGGCGCATGGGGCTACTCGACCTCCATCGACTCGTACGTCACCACGAGCTTCTCGGTGAGCACGCTGGTGTCGCCGGCCTTGAGCGAGCTGATCTCCAGGCTCTTCGGCCACGCGTTGGTGAGCTTGTACCGCTTGATCGGAAAGCCCTCGTAGTCGAAGACGATGATGGCGCCGCCCTTGCGCGCCTCGCCCATCTTCCCGAAGCGGCAGTCCTTGATCCACCGCTCGAAGCTGTTGTCGGCGGTCAGGCCCCGGGTCAGCGTGACCTCGCCGGCCTTCGGCGCGCCGGGCGCCTTGCGTACGACGAACTTGCCGTCGGCGGTGTTCGACTTGTACTCGATGACGTCCTGCTCCATCTTGAGGCCGGAGACCTCGGTGATCTGGCGGATGACGACGCTGTCCACCTCCAGCCCGAACGAGTGGCCGACGGCGGAGTCGAAATCGGGAAGCGGCACGACGGCCTCCTGACGCTACGGGGACTACTCGTTGACCAGGCTGGTGCCGCCGGACAGCTGCGCCAGCTGGAAGATCACGAACTCGGCGGGCTTCACCGGCGCGACGCCGATCTGGCAGACGACCTGGCCGGCGTCGATGCTCTCGGCCGGGTTGGTCTCGCGGTCGCACTTGACGTAGAACGCCTCGTCGGGGGTGAGCCCGAACAGCGCGCCCCGCCGCCACTCGTTGACCAGGAACGCGCTGATGGTGCGACGGACGCGGGCCCAGAGCATGTCGTCGTTGGGCTCGAAGACGACCCACTGGGTGCCGTTGAGGATCGACTCCTCCAGGTAGTTGAACAGCCGCCGGACGTTCAGGTACCGCCACGCCGGGTCGGACGACAGGGTGCGGGCGCCCCAGACGAGGATGCCCCGGCCGGGGAAGGCACGGATGCAGTTGATCCCCAGCGGGTTGAGCAGCTCCTGCTCCGTACGGGTCAGCTGGGTCTCCAGGGCGACGGCGCCGCGGATCGGCTCGTTCGCGGGGGCCTTGTGCACGCCCCGGTTGGCGTCGTTGCGGGCCCACACCCCGGCCAGGTGGCCCGACGGCGGCATGAACCGGTTGGTGCCGGTCAGCGGGTCGAACACCTTGATCCACGGGTAGTAGAGCGTGGCGTACTTCGAGTCGTAGCCGGCCTGGTCGGTGCGCCACTCCCTGACCTGCTGCGGGGACAGGCCGGGCGGCGGGTCCAGGATGGCCATCCGGTCGCCCATCAGCTCACAGTGGGCGATCATCGCCGACTGCACGGCCTGCACCGACTCCAGGTCGATCGCGCCGCGCTGGTACGCCCCCATCAGGTCGGGCACCGCGACCATGGTCACCTCGTCGACGGCCTCCAGGCCGCCGAAGCCGGTACGCTCCGCCGCGTCGCCCACGTACTCGTCGGCCGAGACGGTCTCCGGCGCCGAGGTCGGCCCGGGGCCGACGCCGGTCAGCGACACCTCGCCGCCACTGGGCCGGGCCAGTTGGCCGGTCGGCGCAGCCTCCTCGATCGTGATCAGCTTGGACCGTTCGCGGACCACGGTCACCACGTTGTCCTTGCCGCGCTTCGTGGTCACCGACTCGAACGTCTCGACCACCTGGCCGCCGCGCTTGACCACCAGGTTGAACCGGTCCTCGCCGGCGCCCTCCGGCGGGTCGGCGACCTCCACCGAGATGTCGTCGGGAGTGCCCTCGGGCAGGGCGCGGGCGACCACCCGGTACGTGCCGAGGATCGCGGCCGGCGGGGGCGCGGCCGGCAGGGCCTCCTCGGCCCGGTCACCGCCGACCCGCACGATGTACGCGGCGCCGCCGCCCTGCATGAAGTACCCGTAGACGGCGTGGCCCAGGTAGCAGTCGGGGGCGAACTCGCCGAAGATCTGCGAGTACTGGCTCCAGTTGGTCACCAGGGTCGGGGTGTTGAACGGCCCCTGCGCGGCGAAGCCGACGAACGCGGCGACCGCGGTGCCGACGCCCTCGATGGGGCGGGAGCCGGACTCCACTTCCTCGACGTACACGCCCGGCGCCAGGTAGTTGGGCATCACGCCTCCTCGTCCCTCGGTCAGGGTCGAGTCGAGCGTCCCGCGCCGGTTATGCCGATCAAACGTCCACGCGGCCGCGCGCCAGGGAAGAGATCGATGTCCTTTAAGGCAACCGCCTGGCCGCGGGCAGGCAGGCGTTGCGCTGCGGTCACGTCCGGTCCGTCCGGCCAGCGACCCGGCGTGGCCTAGCCGCCGGTCAGCTCACCCCGCCACTGGCCGAATCGCCGGCGCAGGGCGGCGACCTCATCCGGGGGCGTGCCGTAGTCCGCGAACGCGGTATCGGTGATCTGTGCCAGCGCCCCGAGCGCCTGGGCGAACATGGCCCGGTCGAACCCTGGGTCTGCGGCCTCGGCGAGTCGCAACAACTGCTCTTGCGAGTAGCGACCGGACGCCGACGATGGCGTCGACGTCGAGGAAGTCTCTTGCCAGCGCTCGACCGTACAGGGCGCAGACCTTGTTGGCCACGGCGTCGTCTGGATGGAGGACCGGACCGACGTCGAGAAACACGGGTGGATGAGAACGCCAGTCCGCCGACAGTTCGAGCTTCTCGGGCTCGGTCTCCGGACTGTCACCTGGCGGAGTCACCAGCAGCCGGGCGAACGTCTCACCTCGGGCGACGGCGGCGAGGCTGTAGCCGTGCTGCTCAAGGGCCGCCATGACCTTTTCCACCACTGCCGGGAAGTCCGCGCGGCGGTGCCAGTCGGTGAACAGATCGATGTCCCCGCTGGGTCGGTGGCCGATGCCGTGCTCGCGTACCGCGTACCCTCCGGCGAGTGCCAAGCCGTGTGCACCAGCCGCCGCAAGGGCGATCTCGGCGATGGCGCGATGCCGTGGCTCCATCGGATGGGGCCTTATCCGGCGTCGGCGAGGCGGCTGAGTGCGGCCAGTTCCGGAAACCGCTGCTCCCAGGCATGACGGAGGGCAGGCGGCAGCCACAGGTACGACCAGAGTCGCTTGAGAGTCGCTTCGTGTAGATAGGTGTGGAGGTCAGCAGGACTGGCGGCCTCTATCAAGACGGTGCGGTAGAGGTCGATGACCCGTCCGGGGGAGTCGAGGTCGTAGCGACCTGCTCCGGACCAGTCCAGATGGCGGGGCAGCTTTACCACGCCCCCGGTCGACCCGGTCAGAAGCTCCAGGCGCTCAGCGACCACGTACGGCTTGCCGTATCCGTTCGGCCTGGTCGTGATGCTCATCAGCTGCCCTCCCTTCCGGGTAGCCAGCCTATCGCTCATGCCACCGCATCACCGGCACCCCAGGCCGCCGCGCTGGTTCGGCCGGCTTGTCGCGCATCGATCATGGACTTGTGGCGCTCGACAAAGTGGGGCGGACAGCGTGTTTTCCGGCACCCCGACACCATGATCGGCAGGAGCGAACCCGCCGCACTAGGGCGTGTCTCGTGGATCTTCGGGGCGGGTTTTGGTAGATAGATTGGCGTGTCTCGACGGCATGAGCTGACCGATGACGAGTGGGCGCTTCTGGCGCCGTTGCTGCCAGCGGATCCGCCGCGTG